>NZ_JASJXG010000084.1:0-11216 GCF_035018765.1 Variovorax sp. RTB1 | reverse complement strand
ACCTGAAGCCGGCCAACCAGCGCAAGGACAGCGGCCTGACGGTCATCGCGCGGCTGCGACCGCAGCTGAACCAGGTCACCGGTCTGCGCGTTTTTCTGGGCACGGTGCAAGACGTGCGCTCGGGCGGCCGCGCCAGCAATTCGGCCTACCAGTACACGCTCAAGAGCGACAGCCTGGCCGACCTGCGGACGTGGGCTGTCAAGCTGTCCGACGAGCTCAAGCTGCAGCCGGTGCTGACCGACGTCGACACCGACCAGGACCAGAACGGCGTCGAAACTGTCGCCAAGGTCGATCGCGACACCGCACGGCGTCTGGGCGTCACGTCCACGGCCATCGACAACGCTCTGTACAACGCCTTCGGGCAGCGTCAGGTCGCGACCATCTACACCGAGCTGAACCAGTACCACGTCGTGATGGAGTGGGCGCCGCGCTATGCGCAGAGCCCGAACGCGCTGAAGGACGTGTACGTGCCAGCCACGCGTACGGCTGTCATCGCGGGCCAGACGGTGACCACCGAAGCAGCGGACACCACCTCGACCGGCGGCGCGACCAAAACCACGAGCGGGGCCGCAGCTTCCACTGCGGCGGGTTCGAGCACTGGCGCCGTCCCGGTGTCCGCCAACCCCGGCTCGCGCAACGCTTCCACAGGCAACGTGCTCAGCAACACTGCAACGAGCCTGGTGCCGCTTTCGTCGGTGGCGCAGTTCATGGAGAACTCGGTCGCGACGTCGGTGAGCCACGAGGATGGCGAGCTGGCGACGACCATCTCGTTCAACCTGGCCGAAGGCGCCAACCTCGGCGATGCCCGCGAGGCGGTTGCTAAAGCCGAGGCCAACATCGCGATGCCGACCAACGTGCGCGGCGCCTTCGCTGGCACCGCGTTGAGCGCGCAGCAATCGCAGGGCCAGCAGACGATGCTGATCCTGGCGGCGCTGGTCGTCATCTACATCGTGCTCGGCATCCTGTACGAGAGCCTGGTGCATCCGATCACGGTGCTGTCGACCTTGCCATCGGCAGGAGTCGGCGCGGTGCTGGCGCTGTTGCTCTTCAAGATGGAGTTTTCGATCATCGCGTTGATCGGCGTGTTCCTGCTGATCGGCATCGTGAAAAAGAACGCCATTCTCATCATCGACTTCGCGCTGGAGGCCGAACGCTCGCGCGGGCTCACGCCGCTCGAAGCCGTGCGCGAGGCGTGCCTGCTGCGCTTCCGGCCGATTTTGATGACGACCATGGCCGCTGCGCTCGGTGCGCTGCCGCTCGCCATCGGCTTCGGCGAGGGCGCGGAGTTGCGCCGGCCGCTGGGCGTCGCGATCATCGGCGGGCTTATCGCCAGCCAGCTCCTCACTCTGCTGACCACGCCAGTGGTGTACCTGGTGCTCGACAAGCTGCGCCGCCGCGGCGCGCACGAGCATGAACTTGGCCGTGCGATCGACGCCGAACCCAAACCCGTATGACTGCCTCGATGCCATCCTTTCCTTTCTCTTTGGGCGCCGTGGGCGTGCTGGTGTTGTCGCTCTCCGGTTGCGCGATCGGCCCGCGCTACGAAACGCCCACTGCCACCAACCCCGGCGCCTTCAAAGAGGCAGCTGCAGCCGCCGGCTGGTTGCCAGCCGCGCCGGCCGACGCACTCGATCGTGGCGAGTGGTGGAAGCTCTTCAACGATGGCAACCTCGACGAACTTGCCGCCCGCGTGCAGGTATCGAACCAGAACATCGCTGCCGCCGTCGGCAACTACGCGCAGGCACAAGCGCTGGTGCGCGAGCAACGCGCCGCGCTGTTTCCGCAGGTGAGCGTCGATGGCAGTGGGCGCCGAAGCGGTGCGCTGCGTTCGGGCAGTTCCGGAACGACGCCGACCAACGCGTTCTCGGCGACGCTGGGTGTCGACTGGGCACCCGACGTGTGGGGCCGCCTGCGGCAATCAGTGACGAGCGCCCAAGCCGGCGCGCAGGCCAGCGAGGCCGACCTTGCTTTGGCGCGGCTGTCGGCCATCGGCAACCTGGCGACCAACTACTTTTCGCTGCGCGAGACCGACGCGGAGATCGTGCTGCTCGACGAAACGATCGCCGGCTACGAGCGCGCCTACCAGATCACCAACAACCGCTATCAGGCCGGCATCTCCGCGCAGACCGACGTGCTGCAGGCGCAGACGCAATTGCTCAGCACGCGCGCCGATCGCGTGTCGTTGACGCGCAATCGCGCGACGTACGAACACGCGATCGCGGTGCTGGTGGGCTCCGCGCCCAACGACTTCAGCCTGCCGGCTTCCAAGTGGACGCCGACGGTGCCCGGCGTGCCCACCGGCGTGCCGTCGACATTGCTGCAACGCCGGCCCGATATCGCCGCTGCGGAGCGCGCAGTCGCCTCGGCCAACGCGCAGATCGGCATCGCGCGAACCGCTTACTTTCCCAGCTTCGGCCTGAGCGGTTCGGTCGGCAGCTCGGCCAGCCGCGTTGGCGATTTGTTCAGCGCATCGAACACGCTGTGGTCGCTCGGGTTGTCGGTCGCGCAGGTGGTGTTCGATGGCGGTGCGATCAGCGCGCGCGTCGACGAGGCCAAGGGCAGCTACGACGCCAGCGTCGCGCGTTACAGGCAAACCGTGCTGACCGCCTTTCAGTCGGTGGAAGACCAGTTGACCGCGGCCGCTACGCTGGGCCAACAGGAGGGCTTGCGCCTGCAGGCCTCGCTCGCTGCCGACAAGACCGAGCAACAGTTGCTCAACCGCTATCGCGCTGCCCAAGTGAGCTACACCGATGTCGTCACCGCGCAGGCCGCTGCGTTGAACGCACGCCGCACGCTGGTGCAGTTGCAGGTCAATCGACAGAACGCAGCGGTGGCGCTGATCCAGAACCTCGGTGGCGGGTGGGAAGCCAGCTGGCTGACCGTGCCACCCGCAACGGCCGCTCCGCAGTAAAAACCAAAGGCGGTGGCGGAGCCTCCCAATTACCTCCCCATTTGGATTCCACCATTCAGTTGCCGTTGCATCGCAGCGGTTGCCAGGGCAATGCCAACCGGCTGCGCCTGAAGCACCTCTCTTGATTCGGAGAACTGAATGAAAAAGTCCCTTACGGCGCTCGCCGCGCTGGCCGTCACTGGTTTGGCATCGGCGCAGTCGTCCGTCACGCTGTTCGGCGTGGTGGATGCGGCCGTCAGCTACCAATCGGCCACATCGCGCGATGCGGTGACCGGTGCCACCTCCAGGCAAAGCCAGTGGAGCCTGGCCAATTCCGGCTACAACGCGAGCCGCCTCGGCTTTCGTGGCACGGAAGATCTGGGCGGCGGCTTGTCTGCCAGTTTCTGGCTCGAGTCGGCCATCAGCAACGACGACGGATCGACCGGCATCGGCGCCTTCAACCGACGCTCCACGGTGAGCCTTGCCAACGGCTTCGGCGAACTGCGCCTGGGCCGCGACTACACCGCCACCTACTGGAACGACACCGTGTTCGATCCGTTCGGCACCACCGGCTCCGGCACCAGCGTGATCTCGTCGGTGAGCGGGAGCGCCAACCTCGCCAACCCCAACTACATTCGCGCCAGCAACATGGTCGGCTACTTCTTGCCGCCGAACCTGGGTGGCTTCTATGGCCAGGTGCAGTACAGCCTGCACGAAAACACCGACAACAGCACGTCCGCACTGGTCGCATCGACCAACAGCAACGCCGGCCGTTACGTCGGCGGCCGCTTCGGCTATGCCAACGGCCCGCTCGACGTCGCCATGTCGCTCGGCGAGAACACCGTCATCGACACCAACGCACTGACGCGCAAGGTGGAGACCGCCAACCTCGGCGCTTCGTACGACTTTGGCCCGGTCAAGCTCTTCGGCGAACTGTCGAGCGTGCGCAACCGCTTCGAAACTGCACTCGCCACATCGCGCGACAGCTACAACGGCTATCTGCTCGGCGCCAGCGTGCCGGTCGGGCCGGGCCTGATCCGCGCTTCGTATTCCGCGGTGCGCTATGACGAGGGCGCTAGCGGTCTGACGGGCAGCGATCCGCATGTTCAGAAGCTCGCGTTGGGTTACGTGCACAACCTGTCGAAGCGCACCGCGCTCTACGCCACGGTGGCACGCGTCAACAACCGCAACGATGCGCTCTACAGCGGCAGCGTGAGCTCCGCGATCACCGCGGGCGGCAGCAGCGCAGTCGGCTTTACCAGCTTGCCGCGTTCGTCGACGGGGTACGACTTCGGCATTCGCCACTCGTTCTAAATCGCAACGAATCGAACGGACAAGGAGCGCGAGATGCAAACACATCCACCACCGCCATCGACCCGGATGGACCTCTGCCAGATGCTGCGCGACGTGCCGCCGGCCTGCGTGACGCTGTTGCAGGCCAACGGCATCGCGCTCGACCAGCGCCTGCCTGACGAGCCCTTGCCCGTCGACGTGGGCGATCATGAGTGGGAGCTGCTGCTGTCCAACGTCTCCCGCATCGCCTGCCTCGCGATGCAGGGCGGCGGTACGCTGCAACTGCTGGCGCGCTCCGAGGGTTCGCGTGCGGTGGTGCACTTCATGGACGTGGGGCGCGATGCCTGCACCACCGGACTGGCGCAACTCTTCGGCAAGCCCGACGAGCGCACTGCAGGCTGCGTGCGGGCCTGCGAGTACATCGTGCATCGGCATGGCGGGCGCATCTATGCGGCGCCTTCGTCGCTGGGCAGTCTCGGACTCACGCTGCGGTTGCCGCTGCGGCCCTAGCTGTCTGCGGCATGGCAATGACGATGCAATCGCAGATTTCCGTGCGGCGTTGCGCGGTCGGCGTGCTGGGCACCGTGGTGTTCTGCGCCGTGATCGGGTGTGGCGAATGCGACGGCGACGATGGCGGCGGCAGCGATGCCAAGCGGGCGCGCAGCGGCAACTCCAGGCTGTCGACGCTGGCGCCGATCATGAACAGTGGCCGCACCGTCGGAGGCTATGCCAAACGCTCTGGCAACCCATACGGCAACCAGCAGACAAGCAGGGCCGGTCGCGACCTGTGCATTCAGCAAAATGGGCCATGCACCGAATGAAGCGATGACCCGCCTGACGCTCTCCAGAAAGATATTTTTCGCCCTCGCCGCATTGCTGGTGATGTTGCTGCTTATTTTTTCGGGCTTCTCGATCTTCGGTTTGCAAAGTGGCATGGGGCCGTACGTGGCGGAAATTGAAATCCGCCGCATGGACTGGCTCGCGCAGTTGCTGCAGAAGCACTATGTCGTCAATGGCAACTGGAACAAGCTGCGCAACGAAGACGAAGCGTGGCATCGGTTGCAACTGGGCCTTTCGAGCGAGTCGCGCAGCAGCACCGGCGTCAAGGAAGACAGCCGACTGCCGCCCTGGTATGCGCGTCGCCAGTGGCCGCACGGTGGGGACGGCGCGAGCAGCGGTGAGAACAATGGTGCGAACAATGGCGATGGCTCCTATGACGGCGAGGGTGGCCCGCCGATGCCGTCGCCGCAGCTCGACTTGCTGCCGCGGCGCTATGCACCACCCCCGCCACCCTGGCTCTACCCGGATCCACGCGAAGCCGCCGATTCGATCTACCAACGGCTCGGCGTGGTCGATGCTGCGGGCGTTCGTGTGGTCGGGGCGACCGTGGACAACGCATCGGCCGCGCGACTGAAGATCAAGCGCGGCAACGACGTGGTCGGCTACCTGGTGCTCGCGCCGGTCGAGGGCCTGGACAGCGAAGCCGATCGCGCTTTCATCGCGCGGCAGTCGAGCGTGGTCGCGCTGACGGCGATCGCTGGCTTGATCTTCGCGCTCGGCCTGTCGTGGCTGCTCGGGCGGCGCTGGCTCGGCCCGATCGACGCGCTCACGCAGGGTGCGCAGGACATCGCGCGCGGCCGCTCGGGTACGCGCGTGCTGGTGCCGGGCAGCGACGAGCTCGCGCTGCTCGGCCGCACCTTCAACGACATGGCCGAGCGCCTCGACACCAGCGAGGCATCGCGCCGCGCGTGGCTCGCCGATGTCGCGCACGAGCTGCGTACGCCCCTGGCAGCCATGCGTGCGGAGATCGAAGCGCTGCAAGACGGCGTGCGCACGTTCGACGACCGCACCGCGTTGCGGTTGCATCGGCAGGTCATGCGCCTGGGCCAACTGGTAGACGATCTGCGCAGCAGCATGCGCGACCCGCAAGGCGAGCCGCTGACGGTCGCCCCGCTGTTTCCGCTGGCGTTGTTGAAAGAGGCGGTCACGCTGTCGGCAGACCGCTTCGCACGGTCGCGCATTCGTGTCGACACGCGGGCGCTGGACGCGCTGGCCGCCTCTGCCCAACCGGTAATGGAGGGCGATGCGCGGCGCTTGCATCTTGTCTTTATGAATCTGCTCGACAACACGCTGGCGTACACCGATGCACCGGGCGAGCTGCGCATCGGGGCGCTTGTCCATTCATCGGCCGCTACCGCAGCCACCGAGGCGACCGACCGGCTGGTGCTGCACTTCGACGACAGCGCACCTGGCGTGTCGGAGGCCGAACTGCCGCGATTGTTCGAGCGCCTGTTCCGCGGCGAAACCTCGCGCAGTCGCGCGACGGGTGGTTCGGGTCTCGGTCTGTCGATTTGCCGCGCGACGGTCGAAGCGCATGGCGGCACCATCGACGCTTCTGCATCGCCGCAGGGCGGGCTCCGTATCACCGTGTCGTTGCCCGTGGTCGCTGCAACATGAGTGCAACATGACCCGCATTCTCATCGTCGAAGACGAGCCCGACATCGCGTCGGTGCTGCAAGACTATCTGCACCATGCGGGCTACGAAACGGAGCACGTCGCCGATGGCCAGACCGCGCTGGAGCGCATGCTCGCTGCGCCTCCCGACCTCACCCTGCTCGACGTCATGCTGCCTCGGCTCGATGGCCTGCAGGTGCTGAAACAGGCGCGCGCGCACACGCTGCATCCGATCATCATGCTGACCGCGCGCATCGAAGAAATAGACCGGCTGGTGGGGCTGGAAGCGGGTGCCGACGACTACGTGTGCAAGCCGTTCTCTCCGCGCGAAGTGGTGGCACGAGTGCGTGCGGTGCTGCGTCGAACAGCCATCGAAAGCGCAGAAGGCCGTGGGGCTGCTGGTACCACGGAGCGTGGTCGCGCCCTGTTGCTCGATGACGTGCACTGGCGCGCATCGCTGCATGGGATACCGCTGAATCTGACGCGCCGGGAGTTCGGCCTGTTGCAGGCGCTGGCGCGTCATCCGGGCCGCATTTTCTCGCGCGCCCGCTTACTCGAACTGGCTTATGACGACACCGCCGATGTGACCGAGCGCGCGGTCGACAGCCACATCAAGAACCTGCGGCGCAAGCTGTCGGTAGCGGCACCGGAGCACGACTGGATCAGGTCGGTGTATGGGATCGGCTTTGCTTTCGAGGCACCAAGTTCATGAGTTGTTGCACGCGTCCCAGCAGCTCTCCGCGCCGGAACGGCTTGGCGATGTAGTCGTCGGCGCCACCGGCCAGCGCTTTCGCTGAATCGCCTGCCGTGCTGCGTGCGCTCACGACGATAACGGGCAGTTCGGCAAGGGCTTTTTCGTTCTCGCTGCCGCTTCCTTTTTCACGCATCCAGCGCACCAGGTCGAGGCCGTTCGTGGAATTGAAGTTCCAGTCGAGTATCAGCAGGTCGAACGGGTCGGTGAGGAGCGCATTGCGAAGCGATTCACCGTCAGTGAATTGAGAGCAGTTGATGGCGTCGTCGTCAGTCGCACCAAAAGTCTCGAGGGTCGCAACCATCAGTTGCATCTGGATCGGTTCGTCTTCCAGGAGGGCTACGCGCATCGTCTGCTCCGGTGAAATCGATGAAGCGCTACTGGAAGCAGAGAGAAATTGCGAGACATTTGCCATTGTTGAGATCGCCGCGGCAGTCGTCGTTTGTCTGAGCGAATGGAACGTTTGTTTGAGCAGACATCGTGCAACCAGTTGAAAGCCCACTGATTTCTAACGCGCGCCGAGCAACGGTGGAAGGGGATGCTGATTCGCTCTGCATGGCACGCGCCTGTTGCGCACGCGTGGTCAGCCTCGGCCGGTGGCCGCCTGTCCGAGACTCCACAGCGGTAGAAAAACTCCCAGTGCGAGCAGCAGCACAAGCACGGCAATGACAACCAGCAAGATCGGTTCGATGGCCGCGGCCAAGCCTTTGACGCTGTAGTCGGTTTGCTGCTCATACATACGGGCTATTTCGAACATCAAGGAGTCGAGTTCTCCGGTTTCCTCGCCGACGGCCATCATCTGCAGAACCAATGGCGTGAAAACGCCCGTACCGGCTGCGCAGCTTGAGATGCTGCTGCCGTGCTCGATGCCATCGCGCATCTGCTTGATGCGGCTGCTGATGAAGTCGTTGTCGACCGTCACCGCCACCACATTCAAAGCCGGCACCAGCGGCACGCTGCTTTGAATCGCCAGGGCAAAGCTTCGGGCAAAACGAGCCAGGGCACCTTTGAGCAGAATGTCCCCGACGATGGGCAAACGTAGTTTGAGTGCGTCCCAGCGGTAACGTCCGACCGGAGTGCGCAGATAGCTTTTGATCGCGAGGCTGCTCGCCATTCCAGCGAGCACCAGCAGCGGCCACCACGAGACCATCCAGCCGGAAAACCCCAGCAGCGCGCGCGTAAGCAGCGGCAACTGCGCATGAAAACCTTCGAAAACCTGGGCGAAGACCGGGATGACAAATACCGTGAGGATCACAACTGCGACCGCCATCGCCACCATGACGAACATCGGGTAACGCATGGCCTGTTTGACGCGCTCACGCACATCCCGATCGAATTCCAGCTGCTCGTGCAGGTTTAAGAACACTTCGGGCAGGCGCCCGGTCATTTCGCCGACCTGCACCATCGAGACATAAAAAGCACTGAACGCTTTCGGATGTCGCGCCATGGCGGCCGAAAGTTCGCGGCCCTGGTCAAGGCTCGAGCGAATGTCCTGCAGCATCGCGAGCATGGTCGGTTTGCTTGCCGAAGCCTCCAGTCCTGCGAAGGCCCTGAAGATGGGAACGCCCGCTTTGCTGAGCGTGTGCATCTGACGCGAAAACACGAGGATGTCTTCCACCACGATCGGTTTCTGGTTGAAGCGCGCCAGCCAGCTGGTGCTGTCGGTCACGACCTTGGCAACTGCGGCAATTTGGACCGGAGCGACGCCGATGGCCATGAGTTCATCGGCGACACCACCTTCCGTCAGCGCTTCCATTTGCCCCTGGACCGTTTCCCCGCGGGCATTGCGCCCACGCCATGCGTACATTGCCACTAGGAGTTCTCTTCCTCGCCGGTGTCGAAGCCGACGCGCAACGCCTCTGCCAATGAAGTGCGGCCCTGGCGCACCAACGCCAGAGTCTGATGCGCCACGGTCTTGCCCAGCATTCGCTCGCGGGCGGCTTTGGTGAATGCGACGGGGTCGGAGCGCAGGATGGCTTCGGTCAATACCGGGTCCATCACCAATAGCTCGTAGACGCCCATCCGTCCTGCATATCCAGTTGCATGGCAGGCCGAGCATCCGGTACCGCGTCGGGCCGAAATTCCCTCGTCCGCCGCACCCATGGCGCTGAGCCACGATTGTTCCTGTGGCGTGGGAGTCTGTGGCTGCGTGCAGTCCATACAGTTGAGCCGCACCAGTCGCTGTGCGATGACCGCTTGAAGCGAGGTGGCCACCATGAAAGGTGGCACGCCCATGTCCAGCAAACGAAACGGCGTGCTGGCTGCGTCTCGCGTGTGGAGGGTGGACAAAACCAGATGTCCGGTGATGGCGGCCCGAAGACCGATCTCGGCGGTCTCGGGGTCGCGCATTTCGCCGACAAGAATCACATCGGGGTCTTGCCGCAATGCGGCGCGCAAGACCCTCGAAAACGTGAAATCGATCTTGTCGTTGACCTGTACTTGGGTGATGCCGGGCAGTCGATATTCGACAGGATCTTCGACAGTGATGACCTTCAGTTGGGTCACGTCGATTTCTGTGAGCGCCGCATAGAGCGTAGTCGTTTTTCCGGAGCCCGTTGGCCCGGTCACCAGCACCATGCCCGCGCTGCGCCCCAGCACTTCTCGAAACTGTTCGAGCATGTCTTTCGGCATGCCGATGCGGTCCAGCCGACGCATGCCGGCACGCTGATCGAGCAGCCGCATGACCACCGCTTCACCATACGTCGTGGGCAAAGTCGACAGGCGCACATCGATGGTGTGCTCTTTCAGCCGGACGCTGAAGCGCCCGTCCTGCGGCAGGCGCTTTTCGGAAATATCGAGGCCGGCCATGAGCTTGAGTCGCTGAACCACAGGGCTGGCAATGCGTTTGTCGGCCTGCATTTGCGTTTGCAGCGTGCCGTCTACCCGGAGCCGGATCATCAGCTCCGTTTCCCGCGGTTCGATATGCACGTCCGAGGCGCCGACATGAATGGCATCTTCGAAGAGGGACTGTAAAAGCCGCACCACCGGCGCACCCTGCGTACCGACCGCGACCGTCAGCTGGCCGAAGTCCACCACCACCTCGTCGGTGTCCTGTTCGAGTTCCCGCGCGAAGGTGCTGATCTCTTCGGTGCGCCGGTAGAGGCGATCGATTGACAACGCCAGTTGCCCTTCGGCGACTGCGGCCACGGTAATCGGGCGCTGGAGAATCCGGCTGAGTTCGTCGAATGCAGAAAGGTCGAGTGGATCGCCCAAACCGACCAGCAAAGTGCCGCGTTGATCGTCCAGCACCAGAGCGCGAAAACGACGGGCGGCAGACTCCGGCAAAAGATGCACGACAGTCGAACGAAAAGCGAACGTTTTCAGGTCGACGAACGCGATGCCCAACTGTCGGGCCAACCCCTGAGCCAAGAGTTCTTCGGTCAGGATGCCGGTGTCGATCAGCAGCCGGCCCAACTTCTTGCCGGTCTGTCTTTGCTGCCCGAGCACCTGTTGAAGTTGCTCGTTCGAGATCAGGCCCTGCGCGAGCAGCAGTTCACCCAGCCGCGCTTTCTCGATGCGTCGCAGCACGGTGGGGCCACTCGGCGCGAAGGGAGCGTCTATTTTGCTCATGGGTCAGCTTTTGATGGTCCATTTCAGATGCAGCATAAGTCTTAGCTGCTAAATCTCCTTAGATAGTTGTGACCGGCAATACAAAAGACATGAATTATTTGAAAATATTTCTTTTCAAATCTTTCAATAAGGCAATAAACAACAAATAAATATCAGACTTTGTTCTTAACAAAAATAAGAAATTGTAGTCATAAGTAGTCAATTAACTCGGATTACGACAATTTATGAAACAACATGTAAAGTTAACAATCTAAATAT
>NZ_JASJXG010000083.1:0-11931 GCF_035018765.1 Variovorax sp. RTB1 | reverse complement strand
TTGGCTGATGGCTCGGCTGCGGCATACGGTGCTGGCCGATGTGCATGCCGCCGACGCGGCCCTGTGCGCATTGCTGCGGTGAAAAACTCTTCTCGCGCATCCAGCGAGACGTGATGAGCCGAGGCATCTTCGCATCGGTCAAGGACCTGAACAAGAAGCTCATGCGCTACATCATGGCCCATAACAACGACCCCAGGTCGATCAAGTAGAAGTACGACAATCCGAATCGTCGATACCGCCAAATCTTCTGATTCAGTGAACTAGTTTAGTGGCTTCAACACTTGGCGAAATGTTCCCATTGCATGGGCAAGTCAGTTGGCCGTTTCTTACTCATGCGACCGTCCGCATTAGGCCGGGTTGAATGTCTCAAAGCAGGCCCAGAGCCGTCGATTGCCTATCCGTGCCGGACGACCGCTTCGCAGCGCAAGCTGTCAGTTCGACTCGGCAAGCTGTTCGAGAATCGCAGGGTTCTCGAGGGTCGAAGTGTCTTGTGTAATTTCTTCACCCTTTGCCACCGATCTGAGCAGTCGCCGCATGATCTTGCCGCTGCGCGTCTTTGGCAAGTTGTCGCCGAATCGAATGTCCTTGGGCTTGGCAATCGGTCCGATCTGTTTGCCAACCCAGTCGCGCAGTAATTTTGCAATGGCCTTGGCTTCCTCGCCGGTTGGACGCGAGCGTTTGAGCACGACAAAGGCACAGATCGCCTCGCCCGTCGTGTCATCGGGTCGTCCGACTACCGCGGCCTCGGCCACCAGATCGGTGCACGACACCAGTGCAGACTCGATTTCCATCGTGCCCATACGATGTCCGGACACGTTGAGCACGTCATCCATGCGACCGGTGATGGTGAAGTTGCCTGTCGTCGCATCGCGAACGGCACCGTCACCCGCCAAGTAGTAACGCCCTTGGAAGTCTTCCGGGTAGTAACTTTTCCTGAAGCGCTCGGGGTCGCCCCAAATGGTACGAATCATGGCCGGCCAAGGCTTCTTGATCACCAGAATGCCGGCATTGCCGTTGGGCACATCGTGGCCGGCTTCGTCCACCACCGCGGCAGCAATGCCGGGAAACGGCAGGCTACAGGACCCCGGTACCAGCGTCGCGGCGCCGGGCAGGGGTGTGATCATGTGACCACCGGTCTCGGTCTGCCAGAAGGTGTCGACGATGGGGCAACGGCCCCCACCGATGTGCATGTGGTACCACTCCCAAGCGGCCGGATTAATCGGCTCACCTACCGAACCCAGAATGCGCAGGCTGGTCAAGTCGTAGCGATCCGGGTGTACCGCGGCATTGCCTTCAACCGCCTTGATCAGCGAACGAATCGCAGTCGGCGCGGTGTAGAAAATCGACACCTTGTGGTCCTCGATCATCTTCCAGAAACGCCCAGCGTCTGGGTAGGTTGGAATACTCTCGAAGACGATCTCCGTGCCACCGAGCGCCAGCGGACCGTACGTAATGTAGGTGTGGCCGGTAACCCAGCCGATGTCGGCCGTGCACCAGAAAATGTCCTCAGGCTTCAGGTCGAAGGTCCATTTGGTCGTGAGCGCAGCGTGCAACAGGTAGCCCCCAGTCGAGTGCTGTACGCCCTTCGGCTTGCCAGTCGAGCCCGAGGTGTAGAGCAGAAACAGCGGGTGCTCGGCGCCCACCCATTCAGGTTCGCAGGTAACGGGCTGTGCGTCCATCTCGTCGTGCAGCCAGTGGTCGCGTCCGGTGCGCCAAGCTATGCTGTTTCCTGTGCGCCGATAGACAAACACGTCCTTCACCGATTCGCAGCCTTCGAGCGCCAGCGCCTCGTCGACGATCGCTTTGAGTGGGAGTTGCTTGCCGCCGCGCAACTGCTGGTCTGCTGTGATCACTAGGACGGCACCGGTGTCGGAGATGCGGTCGCGGAGGCTCTGCGCGGAGAAACCGCCAAAAATCACCGTGTGGATGGCGCCGATGCGCGCACAGGCCTGCATCGCAATGACGCCTTCGATCGACATGCCCAAATAGATCGCAACGCGATCCCCGCGCCCGACACCGCGTGCCCGCAGGGCATTGGCGAGTTGGCAAGTGCGTGCAAGCAGCGCGCTGTAGCTGATGCGAGTAACTTGTGCGTCGTCGGCCTCGAAGATGATCGCCACTTTGGCGCCCAGGCCCGCCTCGACCTGACGGTCAAGGCAGTTGTATGACGCGTTGAGCGTTCCATCCTCGAACCACTTGAAGAACGGCGCGTCGCTCGCGTCCAGGACTTTGGTGAACGGGGTGTGCCAAGTCAGCATTTCATTCGCCTGGCGCGCCCAGAAAGCTTCGTGATCGGCTTCTGCTTCTGCCACCAGCGCGGCGTACGCTGCCGGCCCGGCGACGTGCGCAGTGCGTGCCAGTTCGGCGGGCGGAGGATAGACCACTGGTTGAACGGTGGCGTCGCTTTGAACGGTGTTGGTTGTCATCTGAATTGCCTTTAAGTGGTCAATGACCCGACGCGCCGAACGCACCATAGCCGGTCTCCGAGCGCACTTGCTGGGCGCCGAAAGCCGCGCGTTCTTTTGCCGCTTGTGGGCTGCGGTCGAGCAACGAAACGATCCAGATGCCGACAAAGCCGATCGTCATCGAGAACAGGGCCGGTGATGTGTACGGAAACAGCGCTGAGCCCACGGGGTGGCCCAAGGTGGACTCCCACACCGAGGGCGAGACGATGGTCAGCCCCACCGAAGAAATCAGACCCAGGAAGCCACCCACCACAGCGCCGCGCGTCGTGCAGTCTTTCCAAAGCACTGAGAGGAACAGCACAGGGAAGTTGGCCGAGGCGGCAACGGCAAACGCCAGCGACACCATGAAGGCAATATTCTGCTTTTCGAACGCGATACCCAGCACGATGGCCACCAAACCGAGCGCGACCGTGGTGATGCGCGAGACCCGCAACTCCGATGCACTGTCGGCGTTGCCCTTCTTGTAAACCGTGGCGTACAGGTCGTGCGACACGGCCGAGGCACCCGACAGGGTCAGCCCGGCGACCACGGCAAGGATCGTTGCGAAGGCCACGGCCGAGATGAAGCCGTAGAAGACATTGCCGCCGACTGATTTGGCCACCAGCACGGCAGCCATGTTCGCGGTGCCCGCGCCGCCCCGGATGATGCCCTTAGCGGTATCGGCAAGCTCCGGATTAGTCAGCACCAGCGTGATGGCGCCGAAACCGATGATAAAAATAAGCAAGTAAAAATACCCGATCCAGGTGGTCGCCCAAAACACCGACTTTCGTGCTTCCTTTGCATCAGGCACGGTGAAGAAGCGCATCAGGATATGGGGCAGGCCCGCCGTGCCGAACATCAGCGCCATGCCAAAGGAGATCGCCGAGATTGGGTCCTTCACGAAGCCGCCCGGTGCCATGATCGACAGGCCGGTCTTAGCTGCCGCCTCGGACGAAGCGCCTCCATTGGCGGCAATGGCTGTCTTGACTTCCACCGCCTTGGCGAACAACAACTCGGGGCTGAAGTTGAACTGCGCGAGCACTGCGATCGCCATGAAGGTGACGCCCGACAGCAGCAGCACTGCCTTGATGATCTGCACCCACGTCGTGGCTGTCATTCCGCCAAACAGGACGTAGACCATCATGAGCGCGCCAACGATTACCACGGCCACCCAGTACTCGAGGCCGAACAGCAGCTTGATCAGTTGACCCGCGCCAACCATCTGCGCGATCAGGTAGAACGCGACGACCACCAGAGTGCCTGAGGCAGCAAAAGCACGGATGGGGGCCTGTTTGAAGCGATAGCCCGCTACGTCGGCAAAGGTGAACTTCCCCAGGTTGCGCAGGCGCTCGGCCATCATGAAAGTGATGAGCGGCCAGCCAACGAGGAACCCGATTGCGTAAATCAGGCCGTCGTAACCGGTCGCCATCACTGCAGCCGTGATGCCCAGAAATGAGGCGGCCGACATGAAGTCGCCGGCGATTGCTAAGCCGTTTTGAAACCCGGTGATGCCGCCGCCGGCGGTATAGAAGTCCGACGCAGAGCGCGTCTTTGCAGCAGCCCATTTGGTGATCCAAAGAGTGAACGCGACGAACAGGGCGAACATGCCGATGGCTGTCCAGTTGGTTGGCTGTTTGGCCACACTGCCCAGGTCCGGGCCTGCCGCCAGCACGGTGCTCGCCATAACGGTAGCCGCCACACCCGAGAAGATTCGAAAAAGGTTTTTCATTTGCAGGCCTCTTTCAGGATGCGCGAGGTGATCGCGTCGTACTCGCTATTTGCCCGTCGAACGTAGTAACCCACGATGACTACCGTAAAGACGATCACGGCCACACCGATTGGGATGCCCAGAGTCGTGACGCCGGCGCCTACGGGCCGGGCGAGAAATGCCTTGTCAAAGGCAATCAATGCGATGTAACCGTAGTACACGATGAACATTGCAATCGTCAGTGTCCAGCCTAGCCGGTTGCGCTTCGAGCGCAGGACCTGATACTGAGGATGCGAGCGAATGCGCTCGATGTTGGGGTCCGTCTCGACATCAATATCTGGCATGAGCATGGTTTGTCTCTGTTATTGAATTGTTGGGAAGTCGCAAAAGCATGTTTGTCCGTCGGCCCACTCGACGACATCTATCATCGGCTGTGAGCTGACCCATTGCCTGTATGGCGGCACCGATTGCCGCCCACTTTAAGAAAACCTTGTAGGTTCAGCTCTTGATAAAGGCGAGGAGATCGCCGTTGAATTGGTCTTGATGCGTACTAGCAAGGCCATGGGGAGCACCTGGGTACACCTTCAAGACAGATCCCGAAACCAGTTTGGCTGACAACAGCGCGGAGTCGGCAATCGGCACGATCTGATCATCGTCGCCGTGCACGATCAGGGTAGGGACATTAATCTTTTTCAGGTCTTCCGTGAAGTCGGTTTCGGAGAATTGCTTGATGCAATCCAGTTCGGATTTCAGGGATCCCTGCATCCCCATCAGCCAGAACGAATCCTTCAGGCCCTGAGACACCTTGGCGCCGGGTCGGTTAGCGCCATAGAACGGAACCGTCAGGTCTTTGAAGAATTGGGAACGATCAGCGCGCACGCCCGCCCGAATGCCATCGAATACGTCTATCGTCAAGCCACCAGGATTAGCGTCCGTCTTGAGCATGATGGGCGGTACAGCGCCAAGCAGCACTGTCTTGGCCACACGTTTTGTGCCGTGGCGCCCGATGTAGCGGGCGACTTCGCCGCCGCCCGTAGAGTGACCCACCAAAATCACGCTGTTGAGGTCCAAGGTCTCGATCAGGGTGGACAGATCGTCGGCATAAGTGTCCATGTCGTTGCCGCTCCAGGGCTGGCCGGACCTTCCGTGCCCACGCCGGTCATGGGCAATGGTGCGGTAGCCACGCTCGCTCAGATAAACCATCTGAAGCTCCCAGGCATCTGCAGTCAGCGGCCATCCATGCGAAAACACAACCGGCTGGCCCGAGCCCCAGTCTTTGTAATAAATCTGAGTACCGTCCTTCGTGATGAAGATGTTGGCAGCGTGTTTTGCGCCGGCGTGGAGTTGCGAGCTCGCACTGGCTGAACGAGCTTTGTCGGTTGCAGCAGCGCCAACTGGCAGCGCAACAGCGGCGACAGCGGCAGCACCACCCAGCAGCAGTTTGCGTCGCGAAGAAATCGCGCTGGCGGGCGACTTTGATAAAGACATGATTTTCATTTCTTTCGGGTGATGGGTTGGACAACAGGGAGACTGGAAGTTGCGGCGCTGCCTGTCAAAGCCGCGCGCAGTTTCTTAAGACTAAGCATGAGAGTCTGGCTTTCCGCAGCCGTGAACTGCGTGGCACAAGCTATCTTGTCTTTCACGACCTTTGCGCCATTGACTTGCTTGCGACCGGCAGCCGTCAACGCGATCAGGACGGAGCGGTCATCAGCAGGATTGCGTTCGCGCTTCACAAACCCTTGCGTTGTCAGCTTGCGAACAAGGGGCACCAGCGTCCCTGAATCAAGCGCGACTTGTTCTCCGAGCGAGCCTGCAGTCATTTCACCGTGCTGCCACAGCGCGAGCATCACGACATATTGTGGATAGGTCAGCCCCAACGGAGTGAGCAGCGGCCGGTAGACCTTCGTCATGGCGAGGGACGTGGCGTAGAGCGTGAAGCACAACTGCTCGTCCAGAAACAGTTCCGTGAACCCATCCCCGCGCGGCCGTGAATTTGATGGGACTACAGATTTTGAAGTGACCATGGTCAGTGGTGTTGGGTCTCAATTTCGAAGTAGATGCAAACGCCGCGAAATGCAAGATTTAGTGGCATTCGGATGTCGATATAAAGTATTGCATGCAATATTATTTGGTGCAAGAGAAATTGATGAGAGTGTCCGAACTCTTCCCACTTGTCTGCGGCGGTTGGACCTCGATCCCAGTGGGATGCGGATGAAATCTTGGACAGTTCTGGGCTTCTGCGACGGTGCCGGCTAGCCACTGGTCGACGTCACCGGCCTCGATCGGGATCACGCTGCGTTTGTCCTGGGCGTCCGGTCTAAACACGGGATCGGGCTTGGGCATGCGGCGAATCAACGGGTGGTGTTGAGCGTGAGCATCGTGTAGCTCTAGTTCTGTCGCAGTAAGAAGCGACGAGTAAGCTGAAGCGCTGGGCAAGAGCAAGATGAACGAAGCACTACGCAGGATTTTGAAGCGGCGGCACTACCCCATTGAGGTGAAGCTGGTGTGCGTTCGCTGGTAAGCGGCGTACCCGTTGAGCCTGCGACAGATCCAAGAGATGATGGCCGAGCGTGGGGTTGTGGTCGATCACGCCACGATTCATCGGTGATCGGTCAGGATGATGCCGGTTCTTGCCGCCGTCTTGAGGCGGCGCAAGCGCTCGGTCGGCACGAGCTGGCGAATGGATGAAACGCACATCAGGGTCAGCTGCGAGTGGAAGTACTTGTACCGGGCGGTGGACCGCGCCGGCCACACGATCGACTTCCTGCTGCGTGCACACCGCGATGTCGCCGCGGCGAGATGCTTCTTCGAGCGTGCCATCGACCTGCACGGCGTGCCCGAGAAGATCACCATCGACAAGAGCGGCACCAACACGGCGGCGATCCTTGACATGTGTGCTGACAGCGGCGCGGACATGGAGATGCGGAGTCGAAGTATCTCAACAACTTCATCGAGCAAGACCATCGGGCGATCAAACGCATCGTGCGACCCATGCTCGGATTCAAGTCGTTTCGCTGCGCTAGCGCGCTCATCGCAGGCATCGAGACCATGCACATGATCAAGAAGGGCCAGCTCGATTCGCTCAAAGACAGAGCATCGTCCGCTGCGGACGAGTTCTACTCTCTGGCCTTTTGAGGCCAGCCACTCCAGCTCCCGTCTCAACCTCGCTCTCCTATTGCGACAGAACCGACAGGCGCCATGCCCTGGGCCATGAAGCGGTGCACCGCCCTCGCGCATCCACAGGAATGGTCCGGCGGGGTCGACATCGAGATCGACGTGGAGGACGGCGCCAGGTCGGCCAAGGTCTGGTTGGCGTCGAAGATCAGGACCTTGGCGCGAAGCATGCGGGGATCCTGAAGCTCGGAGGGTTGACCATGATCGGCCTTCCGTCAGGCAGTGCCGCGCACCGGGTAGTCCTTCTCGATGACGAAGCGGATGCCGTCCAGCAGAGACCGCAGGTCCGGGCGTGCGAAGGGCGCATTAGAGACGTCGACGATCTGCACCTCGCCCCTGGGAGTGATGACGAACACACCCGGTTCGGCGAAGGGATGGTCGGTCTCCTGCGGTGAACGGGGGGACGAGACGTACAGGCCCAGTTGCCTGGCCTGCTCGACGCTCAGCTCGTAACCAACGGGGAACTTCCAGCCGCATTCCTCGGACTCGGTGCTTGCCTTTTCCAGGCCGTCGGTCGACAGGACGGAAACATCGATGTTGGCGGCCTTGAAGTCATCGAGCATCTCGTTGAGCGTGGCGAGGTACTTTTTGCACAGCGTACAGTGCCTGCCGCGGTAGACGACCAGCAGTCGCCATCCGTCGCCCTTTGCAGGGTTCACGCGGCCGCCGCCAACAGCAGGCCAGTCGAGTGAGGGAAAGGGGGACCCGGCGGTAAGGCGGGACGGTGACATTGAAGCTCCTTTAAAAAAGTGAGGTAAAGAAAAATGCGAAGCTTGCGCTGCTCAGCCGTGCGGAGCGTCAGCCGGGCGGAGCTACTCCAGCGGCTCGACCTTGTCCAGCAGGAAGGGAAGGAATTCGGCGACTGTGGGGTGGATCGGCAGGGCATCGCGCAGCACCTGGTATCGGGCGCCGGTGGCCATGAAATTGCTGATCACCTGGATCACCTCGTCGCAGCCGAACCCCAGCAGCGAGGCACCAACGATCTCTTCGCTTTGCTGGTCGACCAGGATCTGCATCAGGCCAGCGGTCTCGCTCTCCTCCTTAGCCCGGCTGACGTCCTTCATGTGAAAATTTGTCACCAACGTAGCGCGGCCCGACTCTCTGGCCTGCGCCTCCGACAGGCCGACCCGGCCCAGCGGTGGATCGGTGTACATCGCGTAGGTCGATATTCGGCCGTCGGCAGAACGCGCGCCGCCCGTGAGATTGGCCAGCACGATCTGGCCGTCTTGGTAGCTGGTGTGGGTGAAGGCACCGCGCTTGTTAATGTCGCCGACTGCCCAGACGCCCGGCACATTGGTTTGCAGCTTGCCATCAGTCGGCACGAAGCCGCGCTCGTCGGTCTCGACCCCGACCGCAGCCAGGTTGAGGCGCCCGGTGTTCGGGCTGCGCCCGGTGGCGATCAGCAGGTGCGAGCCTTCTATTCGCTGTCCACCCACCGTCACGGCGATCCCGGCACCGGAACTCTTCTCCGCCCGCTCGACCCGCTCGACCTCGCTGCCGGTGTGGAAGCGGATGCCCTCTTCCTGCAGCATCTCGGTTAGGGCCTTGGAGACCGCCTGGTTTTCGTGGCCAGTAATGCGCGGGCCGGCCTCGATCACGGTAACTTCGCTGCCGAGCCGGCGAAATATCTGCCCCATTTCGAGGCCGATGTAACTGCCGCCGATGATGATTAGATGGCGCGGACACTCGCGCAGCTGCAGCAGGCTGACGTTGTCCAGGTGCGGCACATCATCCATGCCCGGCAGGGGCGGTAGGGACGCACGGGTGCCGGTGTTGAGGAAGACCCGCGCGGACCGCAGCGCCTGGTCACCGGCGGTCAAATCGAACCGGTCGCCGGCTCGGCCTGTAAAAGCGCCCCAGCCCCGCAGCAAGGTCAAGCCATCCTGCCCGGCGATGGATGCTTCGAGCCCGGCGCGCGACTCGTCGACCCGCTGCTGCATCCGCTCCATGGCGGCCGCGAAGTCGATTTCGACCTTCCCGGCCTGGATGCCGAAGTCGCCCGCACGACGCACAAGGTGCGCGACCCGCGCGCTTTTGCGAAGGGTCTTAGTCGGCGTGCAACCGTAATTGACGCACGAACCGCCGACCAGTCCTCCTTCGATCAGGGCAACTTTCTCACCGCGCCCGGCCAGCGTCATGGCCAGGGCCGGCCCGGCCTGGCCGGCTCCGATCACGGCCACGTCGAACTCCATTACGGGTTTACTCTTGCTCATGTGATGCTCCTCATGCTTTGACCGTCACTGCCTTTCAGAATGCAACCCGGAACTATCCCGTCCGCAACGCGACGAGCCGTAAGCCCTCGTCGTGGTGGCTGTTATTGCCCCGTTCGCCGAAGTGAGGGTCAGCTTTTCGGCAAAGCCGAGCAAATCGGCCGCATTGAACTTGCGCGTTTCGGCTAATGGGCACATCGGCTGAATGCCGGGCGGCGTTTCGTTGAGGTCAACCGGCAGGATGCATTGGGGATCATGGGCTATTGCATTCATTGCATGCCCAACCTTCTTGGCAAGGCCCCGTCGGGCGAGTCGAGTAAAGCGTGAGCCCGTGAGTTCGAACCATTTCCTGATGCGGCCAAGCGGCCGTGCACCCAGCCAAGAACCGCGCCGAAGATCAGATGCAGCACCAAGGTCATCACCGAAGCCATGATGCCCATGTTTATCCCGAACAGGCCAGCGCCGGCCATCGGCATTAACACCAGCATCATGATTAGCCAGCCGATGATGCCGAACATGATCCCGTGTCCAACGCGGCTGGTTCCCTGCAGCTTCGAGTCGAGAGCTGCGATGGCAACACCATAGATCACGATGCCGATCCCGAAATGTACGATCCACCCGATGAGGGGCTGGTCCGATGAACCCATCATTCCGGCGAGCATCTGCGGAAGGTCGAGTTGCGGCATGAAGCCCATCGTTGCCTTCGGGACCATCAGCACTGACAGCACGATGGTGGCGGCTAGCCCTGCAAGCAGGCCTTTTGGAATGTCTTTCATGTGTCCACCCCGGGTAGTTAAGAGAGGGTTTGGATTGCGCTGTGAAGCTACCCCCAACCTCGGCTGGCGTCAGCGCGGTCGACATCCGTCGGCGGCGAAAGGAAGGGTCTCGTCGGGACAAGTTAGCGTGCGTTGGAGCGGCACGCAGTCCCAACGCGGCCCATACGGATGTAGGAGAAGATTACGTGGCTCAGCTCCCTGCTGCACTGGCAGCCTGCGGCGTACAGGTGCTGCTGCCGTCGGAAACCGTCTTACTTGATTGCTGCCGCGAGTATGAGCAGGATGCACTTTTCGATAATGGGCGGTGTAGGCATGGGATGCCGTTAGCCATCATTGCCACATCAGTTTTTTAGCGGTGGCTACCGATGAGGGCTACTCCAATACCGGACCGCGCGTTTCCTTCGAGCTGCAGCAAACGTCTACAAAACGTTCCCAAGTTCTCGCATGGAATCCGCACACGGCGGAAGGCGCCCGTCGTGCGATCAATCCTTGCGGCCTAGCAGGGTGCTGAAATACCTGTGCAGTTGGTCGACGCGTGACGGCCCCCAACCGTTGTAAGTTGACCCCCGAAAGTTGCAATCAAACCCCAGACCATGCGCGGCGCCGACACCTTCACCGAGAGTCTGTTCACCATGCGCAAGCTCGAGGACTTCGTTCGGTTCTGTCGCGGTAAGGCCGGTGCAGGTAAGCTGAGGTGAAACTGACGACTGGATGAGAGCGATGATCAAGGCGTTGCGCAAGGTAATCAAGCGGGCGCACTATCCGCTTGAAATCATGCTGACCTGTGTGCGCTGGTACGCGGCTTACCCGCTGAGCTTGCGCTCCATTGAGGAGATCATGGCCGAACGCGGAGTCGTCGTTGATCACGCCACCGTGCACCGCTGGGCGATCAAAATCCTGCCCGTGCTGGCCGCCGTGTTCCGACGGCACAAACGCCCTGTTGGCACGAGCTGGCGGATGGATGAGACTTACATCAAGGTCGCCGGCCAATGGAAGTATCTGTACCGAGCTGTCGATCGCGATGGCAATACCATCGACTTCCTGCTTCGTGCCAACAGAAACCACGCAGCCGCACGAAGCTTCTTTGAGCAAGCCATCGGTCTGCACGGTGTGCCCGAGAAGATCACGATTGACAAGAGCGGCGCCAACACGGCTGCCATCCAAAGCATTCGAGCCGACTCCGGTGCGGACATCGAGATGCGCCAGTCGAAGTATCTCAACAACATCGTCGAACAAGACCATCGGGCCGTCAAACGCATCGTGCGGCCGATGCTCGGCTTCAAGTCTTTTCGCTGCGCACGAGCACTCATCGCCGGTATCGAGACCATGCACATGATCAAGAAGGGGCAGCACGACGGCTCGCAGGGCCAAGCCTCGTCCGCAGCAGCGAAGTTCTACTCGCTGGCTTTCTGAGCGACACGCGCGCCGCACATTTGCTCGTGCCGGCGCTGTTATTGCGACAGAACCAAACTATTACCGGCAACTCACCAGTCAAGCCACCACGGTGACGGCCTGACTTAAACCAATCAGCCTCCACGAATCTGAACTGACCCCCAGAAGTTGGACGAACTTCAAGGAGTCCCATGGAGAAGTACAAAACGGAGTTCAAGCTCCAGGTC
>NZ_JASJXG010000082.1:0-12698 GCF_035018765.1 Variovorax sp. RTB1 | reverse complement strand
GCATGGGACGCCTTGGGGGGGAACAAATCCGGCAGCGCACGTCAAGCGCGCGGCCGGCTTCATGCTTTTCACCGAGCTGGAGCCCTCGATCCTCTGCCCGATCTCCATGACTTACGCGGCCACGCCTGCACTGCGCAGCAATGCGGCTGTCTACGCGGACTGGGGCGCCAAACTCGGCAGCCTCTGGTACGACCCTGCGCTCAAGTCGTTCAATGACAAGCCGGGCGTGACCATGGGCATGGGCATGACCGAAAAGCAGGGCGGCTCCGATGTGCGCGCGAACACGACGCGTGCAGTGCGCGTCGGAGGCGATGGCTGGGGCGAGCGCTACGAAATCACCGGCCACAAGTGGTTTTTCTCGGCACCGATGTGCGACGCCTTTCTGGTGTTGGCGCAAGCGCCGGCTGGACTCACCTGCTTTTTCCTGCCGCGCGTGCTGCCGGAGGGTGAGCACAACGCCATTCACATCCAGCGCCTGAAAGACAAGCTCGGCAACAAGGCCAATGCCAGCTCCGAAGTCGAGTTCCGGGGTGCGAGCGCCTGGCTCGTCGGCGAAGAAGGGCGTGGCATCCCGCAGATCCTCGAGATGGGCACGATGACGCGGCTCGACTGCGCTCTGGGCACCAGCGGCCTGATGCGGCAGGCGCTTTCACTGGCGCTGAATCACACGGCGCAACGCCATGCTTTCGGCAAGTCGTTGATCGACCAGCCGCTGATGAAAAACGTGCTGGCTGATCTCGCGCTCGAAAGCGAAGCCGCGACCGCGCTGGCGATTCGGCTGGCGCGCGCCTTCGATCATCCGCAGGACGAACACGAGCGCCTGATGGCGCGCATCCTCACGCCGGTCGCCAAGTTCTGGATCTGCAAGCGTGGCAGCCATTTCGCGCAGGAGGCGATGGAATGCCTCGGCGGCAACGGCTACGTGGAGGAGGGCGGCGAAGGCGTCATGGCTCGTGTGTATCGCGAGATGCCGCTCAATTCCATCTGGGAGGGCGCAGGCAACATCATGGCTCTCGATCTGCTGCGCGGCCTGCGCAAAGGCGATGCCGCGGCGGCACTCGCGCAAGAGCTTGCGCCGGCGCGAGGCGCGCATGCATCGCTCGATCGCTTGATCGATGCGCTGCCTTCGCGGATCGAGGTGCTGGCATCGGAGAGCGAAGCGCGCCGCCTCGCGCAAGACGTCGCGTTGGCAGTGCAGGGCGCCTTGCTGGCCCAGACCGCGCCGCCCGCCGTCGTCGGTGCCTTTTGTGCATCGCGTCTCGGCGGCGATTGGGGCCCGGCCTTCGGCACGCTCGGCGCGGGTGTCGATTTCGATTCGATCCTGCAGCGCGCGATGCCGCACTGATCGCAAAACGCACAGAACAAAACCGACACAAGGAACACATGTCCGATCTCATCCTGCACCACTACACCACGTCACCTTTCTCCGAAAAGCTGCGCCTGATCCTCGGCCATAAGAAGCTGCCCTGGAAATCGGTCTTCATCCCGGCGATCATGCCCAAGCCCGATGTGCTGCCGCTGACCGGCGGCTACCGTCGTACGCCGGTGCTGCAGATCGGTGCGGACGTCTACTGCGACACGGCCCTGATCGCCGACGTACTCGAACATCTCGCACCCGAGCCGACGCTGTATCCCGAGCCAGAAAAAGGCATGTCGCGCATCCTCGCGCAATGGGCCGACAGCACCCTGTTCTGGGCCGCGATGGCCTGGAACCTGCAGCCCAAAGGCGCAGCCGAAGTGTTTGCCAAGGCGCCACCCGAAGCCGTCAAGGCCTTTGGCGAAGACCGCGGCAAGATGAGCGTCGGCAACATGACGCGACTGCGTCCGGCCGATGCTGCGGCGGCCTACAAGTCGTACCTGCGCCGCATCTCCGACATGCTGGACGACAAGCCATTTTTACTCGGTGAAATGCCGTGCATCGCCGACTTTTCTGCCTACCACCCGCTCTGGTACACGCGCCGCATCGACGCCGTCAAAGGCATCCTCGACCTGACGCCCGCAGTGGGCGACTGGATGGACCGCATCGCGGCGATAGGCCACGGCAAGTCGACCCAATTCAGCGCCGATGAAGCCATCGCAGTCGGCAAAGCATCAATGCCGGGTTCACTGTTGACGGACAGCACCTTCCAGGACGACCACGGCATCCCGCTCGGCTCGCAGGTCACCATTCGCGCGGAAAGCTTCGGCCTCGAGGAGACCGTGGGCAAGCTCGTTGCCGCTTCGCGCATGCATTACACGCTGGAGCGCACCGACGACCGCGCCGGCACGCTGCACGTTCATTTCCCCCGCATTGGTTACGTACTCAAGAAAGCAGACAACGCATGATTCAGGACTTCATTGGAAAGACCGCCGTACTCACCGGCGCAGGCTCGGGCTTCGGCCTCGAATGCGCGCGCATCGGCGCCGCACGTGGCATGAACCTCGTGCTGGTCGACGTGCAGCAGGACGCGCTCGACAAGGCGCAGGCCGAGATGGAAGCCGCTGGCGTTCAGGTGCTTGCGCGCAAGGTCGACGTGGCCAACGCGGCGCAAATGGAGCAGCTCGCGGCCGACGTCAAGGCGCGCTTCGGTGCGCCGCATTTCGTCTTCAACAACGCGGGCGTCGGTGCAGGCGGGCTGGTGTGGGAGAACACCGTGGCCGACTGGGAATGGGTGCTCGGCGTCGACGTCTGGGGCGTGGTGCACGGCGTGCGCCTGTTCACGCCGATGATGTTGGAGGCGGCCGCCGCCGACCCGAGCTGGCGCGGCCACATCACCAACACGGCCAGCATGGCCGGCCTGCTGACGCCCCCGAACATGGGCATCTACAACGCCGCCAAGGCCGCGGTCGTGAGCCTGACGGAGACGCTGTACCAAGACCTGAACCTCGTCACCGACCAGATCGGCGCCAGCCTCCTGTGCCCGTACTTCGTTCCGACCGGCATCACCAGCAGCGAGCGCAATCGCCCGAACGCGCCGAAGAACGAAGAGCTCACCAAGAGCCAGCTGATCGGTCAGGCCATGAGCAACAAGGCGGTCAGCAGCGGCAAGATCACCGCAGCCGAAGTGGCGCACAAGGTGTTTGCCGCGATCAGCGACAACCAGTTCTACGTCTTCAGCCACCCCAAGGCACTGGGCAACGTGAAGAGCCGCATGGAGAACATCGTGTCGATCACGAACCCGGCCGATCCGTTTCTCGAGCGGCCGGAGATCGGCGAGAAGCTGCGGGCACAATTGCGCGCGCCTTGATGCGGACACCGCTGTCGACCTGGACGGCGCGATCGACATCGCCCGACAGCGTCGGGTTGTCGATCTCGTCGGCCAGCATGCGCGCCGCGCTGCCGCTGGCCATGTCGCCGAGCGCCGTGCGATGCAGGTACGACCGCACCGTGAGCTCCCGCATGCCGCTGCGCGCGGCGAGGCAGTGCAATTCGTCGACCCATGCAGGCGCTTGCGGCAAGCGTTCGGCCACGGCCAATCCGCACAGGACATCGAGCGCGTAGCCCTTGCCCCAGAGATAGGCATCGGGTAACCGCACGCAGCGCGTGATGGTCTCGCTCAGGATCTCGACGGCGCGCGCTGTCTCGCCGCGCGCGATGGCGACGCGCCCGAGCCCGCGGCCGGCGATGCCTTCCCAGCACGGGTCGCCGAACTGGCATCCCAGGGCGAACGCATGCTCGAAGCGGTCGGCGGCAGCGTCGACGTTGCCTTCCAGCAGATCGATTTCGGCGCGGAGCGACTGAGGCCAGGGTACGAAGGCAGTCCAGCTTTTGTTTGCCGCTGCGACCGATCGATCGAGCACCTCGGTCGCGGCCGGCAAGTCGCCGCACAGGAGCAGTGCGCGACCGAGCATCGATTGCGCGTAAGCCAGCTGCTTCGCATCGCCGATGGTGTCGGCCAGTGCGACGGCGTTGTGAAGCAGGCCGAGGGCGACGGCATAGTGCGCGGTGTCGCTCAATACCGAGCCGTGGACGATTGCGATGCGGGCCTGCTCGGCACGGTCGGTTCCCGCCAGCGTCGCGGCCCGTCGCAGCCACGCCAGCGCGCGGTCGTATCTGCCGCGCAGGAACTCGACATACCCAAGTTCCCGACAGGCCGCTGCCGCGTGTGCCGGTGAAGCCTGTTGGCCGAAGGTGAGCGCCTCATGCAACGCGGTCGCGCCTTCTTCGTCGCGGCCGCGGGCCGCATGCACCAGCGCGCCGCCCAGCGCCACGCGTGCGCGGGCACGCAACGCCGCATCGCCGGTGGCGTCGGCTTCGACGATGGCGCGGCGCAGGCACTGCAGGCCGGCATCGAGGACACCGGCGCCGATGGCCGCTTCACCGGCTTCCATTTGCGCGATGGCGGCGGCCCGGCCGGTCGCCGGTCGTGCGGTCGGCGCGGCGGTGTCGGTGCGCATCGCTGCGTCGAGCGTGGCGCCTGGCACCACGCCGAGTTCGCGTCGGAACAGCTCGCGACAGGCGGCGACCTGCCGTGACGCGCCGACACCGTCCCCGGCGGCGGCGAGGCTGCGCACCAGCAACGCCTGGTAGTTTTCGTCCAGCGGGTTCTGGCGAACCAGCCGGCCAGCCAGATCGGCCGCTTCGCCAGCGGCACCCGCCGAGAGCCGCGCCAGTGCGGCCTCGCGCAGCACCGCCTCGGTGGTCGCCTGAAGATGGCGGCGCTCGGTTGCCAGCCAGACCTCGAAAGACGGGCTGCTGGCGAAGTTCATGCCTTCGAGCAGTTCGTGGCCGAGCCCCGGCGCACTGAGCGCCTCGACCCAGGTGCCCGAAGCGACGACGTCGACATCGACATACGACCGAGGTTCGATCGATAGCGCCAGCAACTCGCCGCGCAGACCGGCGTCACCGAGCAGTCGTCGCAGCTGGCTCAGGTTCCAGCGCAGGGCCGCCGATGGGTCGTCGGCGTCTTCGAAGAGCAGTGCGGCCAGCTGTCTTCGACTGGGGCGTGTCGCGCGCGCGCTGCGAACCAGATAGGCGAGCAACCCCCAGACCTTGAGGCCGCGCGGCTGTGGCACGACTTTGCCGTCACGCTCGACCCGCGGTACGCCGAGGAGGTGGATGGCGAGGCCCATGGGGGTTGCCGTTTTGATTGACTCATGCTTCGGCAGTGGTCGGATCGATGACCGTCACGACGCGCGCCACGCTGTCCGCCGGAAAGCCGCCGCGACGCGCGTGCTCGCGCACCAGAGCCTCGTCGTCCGCGTTGTAGATGCAATAGATCTTGTCGCCGGTGACATAGCTCTGGACCCATTGCACGCCGGTTCCGAGTTCCTGCAGTACGCCGCACGATTTTTGCGAAATGGCTTGCAATTCAGCGGGCTTCGACGCTCCGACGCCGGCGATTGCACGTTCGATCACGAATTTGGGCATGGCTCGCTCCTGGTGAAAAAAGTTGATGGAGCCTCGAAGGTATGCAACGGCCGTGTGAGCGAACGTGTGACGTGATCGTCTCCCAAACAGGAGCGCTCAACCGTCCGGATGTTCCCTGGCAAACCGCTTTTCAGCGCTGATCAGACGCGACACCATCACGTGCGGAACGATGTTGACACCGATCCCGCCGAACATCAACGGAAAGAGATAGAGCGCGAACGAGATTTAAGAACCGAAGACGATGTCCTGGGCGGGCGGGTGCGCGGCACGCGCTGCGACGGCCGTGTGGTGCAGGAAGATGACGTCGAAGCCAGCGATGGCCACCAGCGTGATGCCCAGAAGCAGCACGGTCCAACGCGAGATGGTTCATTGTTTTCGTCGGGTGAAGCCCGGCCCTCCCGACATCATCTGCGATCATACTTCGACTCCGGGCAGGCTCAAAAGTGCGTGCCGACAATGAACTTCAGAGTCCATTTGTCGGCCTCTTTGGTGATGCCTTTGCCGATGCCCAGGTTCACGTCGAAGCCGGTGAATTCATGATCGACAACAGCAAACAAGGTCTTGCTGTTTTTACTCAAGGAATCGAGGTGTCGAAGCGGCCCCAGTTCGTTGTAGGTTTCAAAACCGATCTGCGTTTTTGCATCGATCGCGTAGGCCACTTTGGCATCCACGTCGAACGTGACCGGGCCACCGCCTCGCGAAATGCTCCAGTCGAAGTTGGGATTGACGGCAAGTGTCCAAGGGCCGGTGCGATAGCCGAAGATGCCCTTGAGTTCGGCATTCCACGGCGTAGGCGACACCCGCAGGTCAGTTCGCCCGACTTCCAGATTCGCACCCCAGAAAAAGCCCTGCTCCTTGTCGTGTGGGGCGATGTACTTGATCCGGAATTTGCCGCCGACAACGCTCGTGTTGGAAGCAGCGGTTCGCGTACCCAACACGTACAGGCCGAGTTCCAATGTGTCGGTGAGCCCGTAGTAGAACTCCGGCGTCAGACGATAGACATGCGCCGGTGGTTGCTCACCGGGATAGCTGGGCTTTGAGTTTCCGGAAAAAACATAGTTGTTGTGAACATCGACGCCGAACTTGCCGGGCTCGCTTAGGTCGTCGAGATAGACCTGGATTTCTTCGGGTGCCGCCATCGCCGGCGGGGCCAGCCCGACACCGGCAAAGAGACTCAACGCCCACGCAAAGCTTCGGGCCTTCGAGCGGCGCACGACGCCTGATTCGATGCGCCGCGGGCCGGGCGCTCGACTTGTGAAAGACATCATGGCAAGGACAAATCAACGAAAGGTTTTTGAAAGCGCGTTGGTCCGACGGGATGGCTGATGCAAGCGCTGAACTTTTTTAGCAGAGATCCGAAAAGATCGTGTGCTGCCCGACACATGGGCTGCAAAAGCCGGTGCTGCCGGACCTGCTCGCCGCAGGATTTTCTGGGGTATCGCGGAGATACTCAGCGTCGGCCCATCTTTTTCGAAACCCTCCGCATATGACCGATCTTTCAACTTTCCCGATCACCAGGAAGTGGCCAGCCGCGCATCCCGACCGCCTTCAGCTCTATTCGCTGCCGACGCCCAACGGCGTCAAGGTCGCGATCATGCTGGAGGAAATCGGGCTGCCTTACGAGCCGCATCTCGTCAGCTTCGAAACCAACGACCAGATGTCGTCGGAGTTTCTGTCGCTCAACCCGAACAACAAGATCCCAGCCATCCTCGATCCAGACGGACCGGGCGGCAAGCCGCTCGGCCTGTTCGAATCAGGCGCCATCCTGCTCTACCTCGCCGAGAAAACCGGCAAGCTGATCCCGCAGGACGCGGCCGGCCGCTACGAAGCCATCGAATGGGTCATGTTCCAGATGGGCGGCATCGGACCGATGTTCGGACAGCTCGGTTTCTTCAACAAGTTTGCCGGCAAGGACTACGAAGACAAGCGGCCGCGCGATCGTTATGTAGCCGAGTCGAAGCGGCTGCTCGGCGTGCTCGAAAAACGCCTGACGGGCCGCGACTGGATGCTGGGCGACGCGTACTCCATCGCCGACATCGCGATCTTTCCGTGGGTGCGCAACCTGGTCGGTTTCTACGAAGCTGGCGAGCTGGTCGGCTTCACCGATTTCCCGAACGTGGCGCGCGTGCTGGCTGCTTTCGTGGCGCGTCCGGCTGTGGCCGCCGGCCTCGCCATCCCCCAGCGCGGTTGAACAAAACGAAACGGAGCACATCGATGAAGCTTGGAATGATCGGCCTCGGCCGCATGGGCGCCAACATGGCAGAACGCTTGCTGCGCGGCGGGCATCACGTCGTCGGCTTCGACCCAAATGCTGCGGCACGGACTGCGCTCGAAGCCAAGGGCGCGACATCGGCCGATGCGCTCGCGTCGCTCGTTCGGAGCCTGGAGGCGCCGCGCGTCGTGTGGCTGATGGTGCCGGCCGGCAAGATCACCGACGACACCGTCGATGCCTTGCTCGCGCTGCTGGCACCGGGCGACACCGTCATCGATGGCGGCAACTCCAACTACAAAGACACGCTGCGCCGCGCGATGGCGTACGCCGGCAAAGGACTGGCCTATGTCGACTGCGGCACCAGCGGTGGCGTGTGGGGTCTGCAAGAGGGCTACAGCATGATGATCGGCGGCGACGAAACGGTGGTCGCTGCGCTGCGCCCGATCTTCGAAACGCTGGCGCCTGGCAAGGATGCGGGTTGGGGCCGTGTCGGGCCGGTCGGCTCGGGGCACTTCACCAAGATGGTTCACAACGGCATCGAGTACGGAATGATGCAGGCGTACGCCGAAGGCTTTTCGATCCTGCAGCACAAGACCGACTTCGCGCTCGACCTGCACCAGGTCGGCGAGATCTGGCGCACTGGCAGCGTCGTGCGCTCATGGCTGCTCGACCTCACGACCGACGCACTCGGCAAGAACCCGACCATGGCCGGCATCGCCCCGTACGTCGCCGATTCGGGAGAAGGGCGATGGACCGTGAACGAGGCAATCGAGTTGGGTGTGGCTGCGCCGGTCATCACGCTGTCGTTGCTCGAACGGCTGCGCTCGCGCGACGACGACTCCTTCACCGACAAGCTGCTGGCTGCGATGCGCAATGAGTTTGGGGGGCATCCGATCAAGACGGAGCCGCCGAAGGTTTAAGGGTTCACGGTGAGGCTGGGCTGGCGCGGTAGGCGCATATCAACGACGGTGGGCTAAGACCGCAATTGGGCCAGGAGCAGAAAGTCGATTCTGGGCCAGAATTCCGAGATGAACACCTCTGAACTTTCCGCTGCGCGCGCCTATGCACTTGCCATGCACGGCGCGCAAATGTATGGACCGCACCCTTATTCGTACCATTTGGATGCTGTCGCGACGACGCTTGCCCCATACGGGGTAGAGGCTCAGGTCATAGGATATCTGCACGATGTTGTCGAGGACACCAGTGCCACAGTGGCCGAGGTGCAATCGCGTTTTGGTAGCGAAGTCGCGGTATGCGTTTCGCTACTCACCGACGAGCCTGGTGCGAACAGGAAGGAACGGAAGTCGAAAACATATGCGAAATTGGCAAAAGTGACGGGGCCGGAAGAGTTGGCGCTAATCGTGAAAACAGCTGACCGTCTCTCGAATGTGCGCGCGTGTGTCGCCGACGCCAATCGCGTTCTTTGGAGCCTTTATCGCAGCGAACATGCTGTGTTCAAGACATCGGCATTTAGGCCCGGCCTCTGCGATGAACTTTGGTCTGAACTCGATGGTCTGTTAAGTGATGGAAAGATCGAAGCCGTCACATGACTGAAATCGGATGACTGAAATCGGGCCAGAACCGGACCTTCGTCACGCTGGGCTATTTTTGTGAGTTGCGGCTCCTGCTGACGAAGTTCGCGATCGCTACATTCAATCCAATAGTTGACAACAAGCAGACGATGCATCTAGCCCTGAACATTATCCTCAGCGTGGTCATGGCGGCCACTGTCGCTTGTTTCGTTGGAAGCTGGTTTTACAGTTTTTTGGCGCTGCAAAACACAAGATCGGGGGTGACAACGCCGTGGGGGAGTCGATTTTTTCTTCTGCCGAAATCATCGTTCACCGAAAAGGGCTGGCAGTTCCGAACGAAATCTCAACATTGCCTAGCGGGCTTAGGCGTGTTCATTGCTGGATTCCTCTGCATCAAGTGGATGGTTTGAAGTACGACTGTCTTAGCTCATTCAATGCTGGCCAACGATAGCCGCAATCGGGCTAGAACCGGTCATTCATCACAGTCGCGCATCTTCGATAAAACGAAGGCGTCGAACTGGTCAAGCACCGGCTAAGGTCGGTTACGTTGGGCATCCAGCTCAGACTACGATCGCGATGCGAAACGACAACTATGTACTGCCCACTTTGCAGCTGCGACAACCTGCCATCTGACCTTCGGTGCGCTCGATGTGGAAAGAGTTTGATAGAGGCTTATCAAGTGGCGGTTCCTGACGCGATGCGAGTACCTCCGGCGAAACGAACATGGTGGACGAGCCTTGTGAGCGAGGCGATTGGCGCGTCCTTTGCCATTGGTTTTTCACTGGCTGTGTCGTGGTTGATCAAAAACTTCTTGGGCGTTTAAGCCGCCATCGAGCCAGAAGCGGTCATCCATCGAATCCATCTAATGCAACAGCCGTTCATCCCCAAAACCTCTACGAAGTTGAAGCGAGGCGACTTCGCGTTCTTGCCTCGCTCTGATGGACGTTTTGTTCCTCTGGTGTTCATCGAACATGTGCCTCGTCATCGAGCGACCTCTACGGAGCACTGATCCAAGCTGTCATCGATGGGCCAAATCTTGAACAGGATGGGGCGACCCTAACCATCGGCGAACTCGCGATGATCGACATTCGCGTCTTCGCCGCAGCGAATGCGCCTGTCGTTGGAAATTTGGCGCAAAGATTGAATGATGACGACATCCGCGAGCGGCTTGATCGGCAGCGGATCCGGTCAGTCGTCTGGGGGATGGCGACACCACTGAAGTATGCCAACGCTCTTTCAGCCGACTGAATTTGGGCCAAAAGCGGTCGCTCGTGCGAGAAGTCGTTTAGACACAGAGCATCAATGGGAGGTTCGTTTGAGTAGCCAACTGCACAACGGGTGGACGATCAAGTTTTCAAAAAATGTCCACATGTACTACCACCACCTATGTGTCTCAAAAGGTACCACGCAAGTGATGATTACTTGCGAAGACATACCGATCAGCGATGGTACGGCAATGTGGCTTTATGACCTCAATCTAGACGAGACGACATTTAGCGACCTCAAGGAAGGGCTGGTGGAATGGGCGGAAGCCTCTGGGATGAAGTTCAGGATTTACACGACAAAACGCAATTTCGAGACAATCGAAAAGAGCGGTCGGTTTGTACCTTAATCAATCATGTATGACGGCTTCTGGCCCGCAACTGCGTGACCGATGACTGCGCTTGATAGCGGCAGGCGCTCTGGCGCAAAGTATTACTCCCCCAACTTTGCACAGGAGAGCGCCATGGAAACACCGATCGTCAAGGCTTCCCGGCCGCCATGGAACAAGGAAAAACTCGTAGGCCAGAAGCGGCCCTTCAAGCTCAAGGAAATCTGGGCCATCCGCGTGCGGCTGCAGATCTCCTGCCGGACGCGAGAGCTCGCCCTTTTCAACCTCGGCATTGACAGCAAGCTGCGCGCATGCGACTTGGTGAAGCTGCATGTGCGCGACATCGCAAGCGGCGACAGGGCGGCGGCACGCGCAAACGTGGTGCAGCAAAAAACCGGTCGACCGGTCCAATTCGAACTGACTCAGCCGACGCGCGAGGCCGTCAGCGCCTGGATTGTCCAAGCTCACCTGCGCGGCGAAGATTTCCTCTTTCCCAGCCGTGTGAGCGCGTCGCCGCACCTCGGCACACGCCAGTACGCGAGGATCGTGGACAGCTGGGTCACGGAAATCGGCTTGGATTCCGCAGCGTATGGCACCCACTCCATGCGAAGAACTAAGGCATCGCTGATCTACCGGCGCACCCATAACCTTCGAGCAGTGCAATTGCTGCTTGGCCACAGCAAGATCGAGATTACGGTGCGCTACCTGGGCATCGAGGTAGAAGACGCGCTGGAGATGGCAGAGCAGACCGACGCCTGAGCGATTACGCCTCGGCGCCCGTCACGACGGGCGCTCACGCGACAGGCACAATTCGGGCCAGAGCCTGACATTCGCCGCAGGCCCTACGAGCACGGATGTTGCTGAACGCGAGACCCTGTTCTGTGAACTTCTGCCACAGTGAACCTGTAGCCGCTGAGCTAAGCTGCAGTGACGAAATCTCCGGCAACGAACGCGAGATCAGATAACAAGTTCAACGGGGAGTGGCGATGTTTATCGTTTGGGGGCGAAAGATTGTCCGGCGCACCTTGGGTTACGTCGCGGATTTCTGCCCCATCTGCCGTGCGCCCACATCTTTTGAGCTGCAGCGCGTTGGCTCCGCCGGCCACATTTATTACATCAGTGCTGGCGAAGGCGCGTTAGTGGGATTCGAGCGGCGCTGCACAACGTGTAAAACCGCATTCCACGCTGAACCTTCTACCTACGCCTCGGTGGCCAGCGCAGTGCTCCCGTTGCCTGAACTTGTCGCCCAAACCTTTCCCGGTCTATATGAGGCGCAGAAAGCCCGGCTCGAACTCGAGGCGCAGGTCAGACACTCGCCATTTTCTTTGTCTCCGGAAGATCGGCGTGTACTTATCCGGAACCCGTTCTTGCTGCTCTCGCCCACAGTGGAGAAGCGCTACTCAGCCACGCATCTGGATCTGGAGATTGGTCTTGCGATCCTCGGTGCCTTCATCTTGGTGATGGCGGGGGCATCTGCCGTGATAGCGATGGCGTTGGAGTATGAGGGGGCCGCATTACTCGTACTGGTCGCGCTTGGGTTTGCAATGGTCGGATGGCAATTTAACCAATCCGGCCCCCGATTCATGCGCAGGCAAGTCATTCCAGTTCTCGCCACGACACTGATGCCACTTAAGCCGACGACTGCGGAGTTGCAGACGGTCATCGATGAACTAAAGCGGCTACGTCACAAGATCGGCAGCAAGCTGAGGTTGACCGATCTCACGGCGGAGATCGAGAAATCTTCGTAGCGTGTGAATCTTCCAGGATCGGGCTCGAAGCGGACCTAGGGCACGCCTGTCCAGTTGAACGCTGAATGCGGTGCTTTCCTCGACAGCGGACCGGGTACATTTGCCCTCACGCAGTCACTGACAGAATAGGTCTCGCATGCCGGCCGCTTGGTCTTCGTGAATCGCCCCGGTTTTTGAGGAGGCTCAATACTCTGAGAGGATTGAGCCATGAACAAGTCGAACAAGTTCTCACCCGAGGTCCGTGAGCGGGCCGTGAGGATGGTGC
>NZ_JASJXG010000081.1:0-12758 GCF_035018765.1 Variovorax sp. RTB1 | reverse complement strand
GGGGCACCCGCAGCACCTGCACCTGCACCTGCAGCGGCACCTGCAGCGGCACCGACCCCGGCAGCTACTGCTTTGCCTGCTCCGTCCCCCGCGCCCGCTGCTGCGCCCGCCCCCGCAGTTGCCGCGACGCCGGCAGCAACCGCGCCAGCGACGCCGACCGCAAACCCAACGACTGCATCGACCACCGCGCCCCCGACTCCGGCCGCCACGACCCCTACACCGGCAGTGCCTGTTGCCAAGGCCACGCCGCCCGCTGCTGCGCCAGTCGAGCGCGGCTTCTTCGCCGAGCTGATGGACAGCCCGCTCATGCTCGGGGCTGCTGCACTGATCGCGCTGCTTATCGCGTTCATTCTTTATCGCGTGCTAGGCCGCAAACGGCAAGACGCGGGCGACAGCGTGTTTCTCGAGAGCCGCATGCCGAAAGACTCGTTCTTCGGCGCCAGCGGCGGCGAGTCGGTCGACACCAAGAACCGCGGCAACTCGGTGGTGTCGTCGCTCTCGTATTCGCCGAGTCAGCTCGATGCAGGCGACGTCGATCCGGTTGCGGAAGCCGATGTTTACCTCGCCTACGGCCGCGATTTGCAAGCCGAAGAAATTTTGCGCGAAGCCCTTCGCGTGAATCCGGAACGCGCGGCCATTCACCTCAAGCTGCTTGAAATCCACGCCAAGCGACGCGACCTGCGCGCCTACGAAGCGCTGGCGACCGACGTGCACAAGCTGACCGGGGGCACCGGCAACGACTGGAACCGCGTCGTCGAGATGGGCAAGGAACTCGATCCGGGCAATCCTCTGTACGAAGCCGGCGTGCGCAGCGTTCCGCTGGCAGACACCACGCCGCAGCCGCTCAGCGATAACGAGATCACATTGCCGATCGTCAAGGCACCGACATCTGCTGCGCCCGCAGTGGCTCCGCCGCCCGCCTTCGTCCCATCCGTCGCACCGCTGGACTTCGACCTCGACCTGAGCAAGCCGCCGGCACCCAAGCCTGTGGCAGCACCCGTCAGTGCCAGCTTGCCGTCGGTTTCGGCGCCTTCGCTGAGCCCGGTCGCCATGCCGTTCTTGCCGAGCCTGAACGACACATCGCGCGGAAAGCCGGCGGCCACCACGGCGCCGGCACCGTTCAGCCACCGCGATGTGCTCGATCTTGAAAATGACTTTGATACCGCGCCAGGTGCCCTGGAGCCGGTGACCCGAGCCGTTGGCCTCGACGACGAGCACACGCAGCCCGCCACCTTGCGCGCTGGACTGCCGGGCGACTCGGGCTTCATCGAGTTCGACATGAGCTCGCTCGCCGGTTTGCACCGCGCGCCGAGCGACACCGAACCCGGTCGCCTAGAACCGCTCGACGAAGGCGGCGAAAGCCCGCATGCGGTCAAGCTGTCGCTGGCCCGCGAACTGCAGGCGCTCGGCGACGTCGAAGGTGCGCGCTCGCTGGTCGAAGAAGTCGAATCCGAGAGCTCGGGCGAACTCAAGTCGCAGGCCAAGCATCTGCTCGCCCAACTCCATTGAGTGCTGGCGCGGGCCGATGATCGTGTCGTGAGACTGGCCCTCGGCGTTCGCTATAACGGCCAAGCCTATGAAGGCTGGCAAAGCCAACTCTCTGGCCGCACGGTGCAGGACAAGCTCGAAACAGCGCTCGGTAAATTGGCCGGCAAGCGAATTTCGACTTTGTGCGCCGGCCGCACCGACACCGGCGTCCACGCACTGATGCAGGTCGTGCATTTCGACACCGAAGTCGAGCGCGAACTGGTGTCCTGGGTGCGCGGCACCAACCGCTTCCTGCCTTCTGACATCGCGGTGCAATGGGCGCATCCGGTGCCCGACGCTTTCCATTGCCGCGCGAATGCCGTGGCTCGCCGCTATCTCTACGTGCTCTCGCAGTCTCCGGTGCGGCCCAGCCTGGATTCGGGCCGCGTCGGCTGGTCGATGTACCCGCTCGACGGCAACGCGATGCGTGCTGCAGCCGCGCTGCTGCTCGGCTCACACGATTTCACCTCGTTTCGCGCCTCGTCCTGCCAGGCGCGATCGCCCGTCAAGGACATGCGCCGTATCGTCATCACGCGCCATGGCGAAAGCGAGCGTTGCCGATGGCACTTCGAGTTCGAGGCCGACGCCTTCCTACACCACATGATTCGCAACCTGATGGGCTGCCTCGTGCGCATCGGGCGCGGCGACGAAAAACCCGAATGGATGCTGACCGTGCTCGAAGCGCGCAGCCGCATGGCCGCAGCACCGACCTTCTCCCCGGACGGCTTGTACTTCGTGGGACCGTTGTACGACGCCAAGTGGGGCCTGCCGGCCGAAGCCACCTTACAACCAGGAGGCGGCCCCTATGATGAGTCGCCATGACCCGAACCCGAATCAAGATCTGTGGCCTCACGCGTGAGCAAGACGTCGACGAAGCCGTCGCCGCCGGCGCAGACGCCGTCGGCTTCGTGCTGTACGCGGGAAGCCAACGCGGGGTAACGCCGCAGCGCGCTGCAGTGCTGGCATCGCGCCTGCCGCCCTTCGTGACGCCCGTGCTGCTCTTCGTCAACGAAGACCCAGCCCAAGCCCTCGCCGCACTGGCTACCGTACCGGGTGCCATCGCGCAGTTCCACGGCGACGAAACGCCGCAGCGATGTTTTGAGTCGAGTGGCACGGGGCGTTATCGCTTCATGCGCGCGGCCCGCATTCCCCTTGGCTTGGCCGGGATCGACTTCGACCTCGTAAAATACGCTTCCGATTTCTCTCACGCCCAGGCCATCCTGCTCGACGCGCATGTCGACGGTTACGGCGGTGGCGGCAAGGCATTCGATTGGTCACTTCTTCCACCCGCCGTCGACGCTCACCTCGTCTTGAGTGGTGGACTCACACCTGCAAACGTGGGCGATGGCATTCGCCAGTTGCGGACATGCGGCAAAACGCTGTCCGTTGATGTGAGCTCCGGCGTCGAAGCCGATGCACCCGACGGCATGACCGTCAAGGGCATCAAGGACGCCGACAAGATCCGCAACTTCGTGACGGCCGTCCGGGCCGCCGACGCTGCTTCCTGATTCCGCCGCACCGCCTCGACAGGCCGGGCGCGGCCCAACCGATCGAGACCCTTCATGCAAAGCACCTATCAGCAACCTGACGCCACCGGCCACTTCGGCATCTACGGCGGAAGTTTCGCGAGCGAGACGCTCACACATGCCATCGCCGAATTGCGCGATGCGTACGCGAAGTTCAAAGACGATCCAGCCTTCCTTGCCGAGTTCCACTACGAGCTGAAGCACTTCGTAGGGCGACCATCGCCGATCTACCACGCCGCGCGCACCAGTCGTGAAATGGGCGGCGCGCAGATCTACCTGAAACGCGAAGATCTGAACCACACCGGCGCACACAAGATCAACAACGTGATCGGCCAGGCGATGCTCGCCCGGCGCATGGGCAAGCCACGCATCATTGCGGAGACCGGCGCCGGCCAGCACGGCGTGGCGACCGCGACCATCTGCGCGCGCTACGGCCTCGAATGCGTGATCTACATGGGCAGCGCCGACGTCCAGCGCCAGAGCCCCAACGTCTACCGCATGAACCTTCTCGGCGCCACGGTGGTGCCGGTCGAATCGGGTAGCAAGACACTGAAAGACGCGCTGAACGAAGCCATGCGCGACTGGGTCGCCAACGTCGACGATACCTTCTACATCATCGGTACGGTGGCCGGACCGCACCCCTATCCGATGATGGTGCGCGACTTTCAGAGCGTGATCGGCACCGAGTGCATCGGCCAGATGCCGGCCATGCTGGCTGCGGATGGAATGACCGGAGAAGCTGAAGGCAAGCAACCGGATGTGGTTCTGGCCTGCGTCGGCGGCGGCAGCAACGCGATGGGCATCTTCTACCCTTACATCCCGTTCGCGAATACGCGCCTCATCGGTGTCGAAGCCGCGGGCGAAGGCCTCGACAGTGGCAAGCACTCGGCGTCGATCCTGCGCGGCAGCCCCGGCGTGCTGCACGGCAACCGAACCTACCTGCTGCAAAACGAAGACGGCCAGGTGACCGAAACGCACAGCATCAGCGCGGGCCTGGACTATCCCGGCGTAGGACCAGAGCACGCCTATCTTTCGGACATCGGCCGCGCCGAATACGTCGGGGTGACCGACACCGAAGCACTCGAAGCCTTCCACTATCTTTGCCGTACCGAAGGCATCATTCCGGCGCTGGAGCCCGCCCATGCCCTGGCCTACGCCATGAAGCTGGCCAAGACGATGCGCAGCGACCAGTCGATTCTGGTCAACCTCTCGGGACGCGGCGACAAGGACATCGGCACGGTGGCCGACTTGGCAGGCGTCGACTTTTACGACCGACCCTCGATGCGCGGTTTTCAGGTGAAAGGAGGCAAAGCATGAGCCGCATTGCCGCCACCTTCGCTGCTCTCCAAAAAGATGGGCGCCGAGCGCTCATTCCGTACGTCACGGCCGGCTTTCCGTTCGCCGACGTCACGCCGGAGCTGATGCACGGCATGGTCGCAGCAGGCGCCGACGTGATCGAGTTGGGTGTTCCCTTCTCCGATCCGATGGCCGATGGCCCGGTCATTCAAAAGGCCGGCGAAGCTGCCCTCGCTTTAGGCGTCGGCATGAAGCAGGTGTTGGCGATGGTCAGCGCCTTCCGCAGGCAGGACACGATCACGCCGGTGGTGCTGATGGGCTACGCCAACCCTGTCGAAAAGTACGGCCTGGTACACGGCGCTGGCAGCTTCATTCGCGACGCAGTGGTGGCCGGCATCGATGGATTGCTTATCGTCGACTACCCGCCCGAAGAGTGCGAAGACTTCGCGGCACGACTGCAGGCAGCCGGCATCGATCTGATCTTCTTGCTGGCACCGACGAGCACCGAAGCGCGCATGGCGCAGGTGGCTCGCATTGCAAGCGGCTACGTCTACTACGTCTCTTTAAAGGGTGTGACGGGCGCAGGCAACCTCGACACGGACGCTGTCAGCAAGATGCTGCCGCGCATCCGCCAGCACGTGAGCATTCCGGTCGGCGTGGGCTTCGGCATTCGCGACGCGCACACGGCACAGGCGGTCGGCGCTACGGCGGATGCCGTCGTGATCGGCACGAAGATCATCCAGTTGATCGAGACCCAGCCGCGTGAACGAGTGGTGCCTGTGGTCAGCGAATTTCTCGCAGGGATCCGCGATGCGCTTGACGCCCTGCCCGCCTTGACCACGACCACGACCGCCAGCGGTTCGGCTGGTCGATAATCTTGTCTGGCTTCCCTCCAGGACTGAATCATGAGCTGGCTTGAAAAACTGCTACCCGCGAAGATCGCGCAAACCGACCCGAGCGAGCGCCGCCAGGTACCCGAAGGGCTCTGGATCAAGTGCCCGAGCTGCGAAACGGTGCTCTACAAGACCGACCTCGAGCACAACCAGAATGTCTGCCCGAGTTGCACCCATCACTTTCGAATCGGCGCGCGCGCACGGATCGACAGCTTCCTCGACGCTGAAGGCCGCTATGAAGTCGGCCAGGAAGTGTTGCCCGTCGATGCGCTCAAGTTCAAGGACAGCCGCAAGTACACCGAGCGCCTGAAAGAAGCGCTTGAAAACACCGGCGAGACCGATTCGCTCGTGGTCATGGGCGGCTCGGTGCACAGCATCAGCGTGGTGGTGGCTTGCTTCGAGTTCGAGTTCATGGGCGGCAGCATGGGCAGCGTCGTCGGCGAGCGCTTCGTGCGCGGCGTGCAAACGGCCATCGAGCAGAAAGTGCCGTTCATTTGCTTCACCGCCACCGGCGGCGCGCGCATGCAGGAAGGCCTGCTGTCGCTGATGCAAATGGCCAAGACCAATGCATCGCTCACCCGACTCGCCAAGAAGGGCTTGCCGTACATCAGCGTGCTGACCGACCCCACGATGGGCGGCGTGTCCGCTGGCTTCGCATTCGTCGGAGATGTGGTGATTGCCGAGCCGAAGGCGCTGATCGGCTTTGCCGGGCCGCGCGTCATCGAGTCGACGGTTCGCGTGACGCTGCCGGAGGGTTTTCAGCGCTCGGAGTTCTTGCAGACCAAAGGCGCGATCGACTTCATCAGCGACCGCCGCGAACTGCGCAAGACCATCGCCAGCACGCTGGCCATGCTGCTGCGCCAGCCGGCGGACGCGGTCGTTTAAAAGCTGTCGATCGGGCTGGCTAGCGGCCCAGCATCCAGGCCCAGCCCATCGCATTGCCGAGCAGGATCGCCGCAACCTGCAGCAGCACGATCGCCACGAGCGGCGACAGATCGACGCCGCCGATCAGTGGAATGAAGCGGCGTAACGGCCGTACCAAAGGCTCGGCGAGGCGCGCAATGAGATCGAGCAGCATCGCATTGGCGCCTGGCACCCACGACAGCACCGCGTAGACGACCAGCAACGCGGTCAGCCCCGACACCGCTAGTTGCGCGAGTCCGATCAGAGAAATCAGCGGCAATACCGTGATCTTGCTGAGGTTTCCAAGCAGCAGCCACAGCAGCAAGAACTTCACCATGACCAACAGCCAAGCCGCTATCGGGCTGGCGATGTCCCAACGCTTGTACGACGGCACGATGCGGCGCAGCGGCATCACGATCCAGTCGGTTACTGCGAAGACGAAGCGCCCCAGCGGGTTGCCGAAAGGCACGCGGTGATACTGCATGTAGAGACGCAGCAGGCATGCGCCGCCGAGCAGGCCGACGATGACGTCGAGCAAAAACGAGGGGATCTGATAGAGCATGGCGCGAAGTCTTGAGCGGAATGCGATGATAGCGACGCAAGGTGCATCGATGACGACACAACCCCTTCTGCTCTCTCTCCCTTTGTTCCCGCTGGGCACAGTCCTTTTTCCTGGAGGCCTGCTTCCGCTGCGAATCTTCGAGGTGCGTTACCTCGACATGATCGGCAAGTGTCACAAGGCGGGCACGCCTTTTGGCGTGGTAAGCCTTAACCAGGGCAGCGAAGTCCGCAAGGCCGGCGCTGGCGCCGAGAGTTTTGCATCGACCGGCGTGCTGGCTTCGATTCGAGAGCTGACTACGCCGCAAAGCGGCTTGCTGGAGATCGAATGCGTCGGGACACAACGGTTTCGCGTGATCGGCACCGAGCTGCAAAAGCATGGCCTCTGGACCGCCGAAGTCGAAGCGGTGCCCGACGATCTGGCACTCGCCATCCCTGAAGACCTGCAGCACACGACCATGGCATTGCAGCGGCTGGTGAACACTCTGGAAGAGCGCCGCGCCGCCGAGGGCGAAGAAGAGGTTCAGTTGCCGATCGGTAAACCCTACCGCTTCGACGATTGCGGCTGGGTCGCCAACCGCTGGTGCGAGTTGCTGCCCGTGCAGCCCACCGTCAAACAGCGCTTGATGGAACTGGACAGTCCGCTGATGCGACTCGAATTGGTCAGTGATTTGCTCGCACGTAGCGGCATCGCTGAATAGCTTGCTACTCTTTTGATAGCGCTCGACGCAGATTCGGCGCCCGTTTCGACCCGATTCGCAGCAGGGACCTTGGGCTAAAATTCTGGCCTTTCGCGCTGGCGCTGCTCCCATCGCATCTGCTTCAGCTATTCGCTTGCTGCGCCACGCCCGACTCTTTACTTTCTTCGCATCTCTGCATCGCACAGCCCTCGCCTCTCAGCCTCCATGTCCGACCATCTGATCCCCGCCACGCCGACGCCCGTCGCGCCAGCCGCCGTCACCGCGCCCGCAGTCGACGAGAACCAGCTCATTGCCGAACGCCGCGACAAGCTCGGCCTGATGCGCAGCGCCCAAGCCGCCGGCAAAGGCGTCGCGTTCCCCAACGACTTCAAGCCGGCCGATCGCGCATCGGCGCTGATGGCGTCGCATGGCCTCACCGAACCCGATGCGCTCGAAGCGCAGGCCGTGCCAGCCAGTGTGGCCGGTCGCATGATGCTGAAGCGGGTCATGGGCAAGGCAAGTTTTGCGACCGTTCAGGATTCCACCGGCCGCATCCAGCTGTACGTGACGCGTGATGGCATCGGCGAAGAAGCCTATGCCGATTTCAAGCGCTGGGATTTGGGCGACATCGTCGGCGCCGAAGGCACCATGTTCAAAACCAAGACTGGCGAGTTGTCGGTCAAGGTGAGCAAGCTGCGCATGCTGACCAAGAGCCTGCGCCCGCTACCAGACAAGTTCCACGGCATGGCCGACCAGGAACAGAAATACCGCCAGCGCTACGTCGACCTGATCACCGACGAAGCCGCGCGCGACCGCTTCAAGGCGCGCAGCCGCGCCGTCAGCGCATTGCGCGAATTCATGGTCGCCAACGATTTCCTCGAAGTCGAAACGCCGATGCTGCATCCGATTCCAGGCGGTGCCAACGCCAAGCCGTTCAAGACGCACCACAACGCGCTCGACCAGGAAATGTTCTTGCGCATCGCGCCCGAGCTATACCTGAAGCGGCTGATCGTCGGCGGCTTCGAGCGCGTCTTCGAGATCAACCGGAGCTACCGCAACGAGGGCATCTCGGTGCGGCACAACCCCGAGTTCACGATGATGGAGTTCTACGCGGCGTACTGGAACTACCAGGACCTGATGGACTTCACCGAGCTCATCATCCGGACCATCGCGAAGAAAACCGTCGGCAGCGAACAGTTGAGCTATGGTGGCAAGTCGGTCGACTTGAGCCAGCCCTTCGAGCGCTTGACGATCCGCGAAGCCATCCAGAAACACACCGACGCAGGCGATAACGTCGACGACATCTCCTGGCTCACCCATGCGCTGCGCAAGATCGGTCTGAGCGAGGACAAGAACAAACTCTCGCAGCGCAGCCTCGCCAGCCTGCAAGTCATGTACTTCGAAGAAACTGTGGAAGAGAAGCTTTGGCAGCCGACCTTCATCATGGAACACCCGACCGAGATATCGCCTCTCGCACGCGCCAACGACGACCGACCTGAAGTGACCGAGCGCTTCGAGCTCTACATTACCGGTCGCGAGTTCGGCAACGGCTTCAGCGAGCTGAACGACGCCGAAGACCAGGCGGCGCGCTTCAACGCGCAGGTCGCCGCCAAGGACTCGGGCGACGACGAAGCGATGTTCTACGACCACGACTTCGTGCGGGCGCTCGAGTACGGCATGCCGCCGACCGGCGGTTGCGGCATCGGCATTGACCGCTTCATGATGCTGTTGACCGACTCGCCGAGCATCCGCGACGTCATCCTGTTTCCGGCGTTGCGGCGCGAGGCTTGAACGCGCTCGCAACCTCCATCGGCATCGACTTCGGCACGTCGAACTCGGCGGTGTCGTGCGCGATTGGCGATGGGCCGGCACGTCTGTTGCCGATCGAAGGCGACGCGACGACGTTGCCGACCGCATTGTTCTTCAATGCCGAAGACCGCACGACCCACTTCGGTCGCGATGCCATGGCGCACTATCTCGCCGGCACCGACGGCCGCCTGATGCGCTCATTGAAGAGCTTGCTCGGCAGCGCGCTGATGCAGGAAACGACTGCGGTGTACGACGGCCTGCTGAGCTTCCAGGACATCATCGCGCGCTTTCTGCATGAGCTCGGATCGCGCGCCGAAGCCGAACTCGGCCATCGCCCCGAGCGCGTGGTCATCGGGCGCCCGGTGCACTTCGTCGACGACGACGACAAGCGCGACCGCAAGGCCGAAGACAGCTTGCGACACGCCGCCCGCTCGGCCGGTTTTAGAGATGTCGCCTTTCAACTGGAACCGATCGCTGCAGCCTTCGACTACGAGCAGCGCGTGACGCGTGAGTCGATCGTGCTGGTGGTCGATATCGGCGGCGGCACATCGGACTTCACTATCGTCCGGGTCGGTCCCGATCGCATCGCACGGGCCGACCGCAGCGACGATGTGCTCGCTACCAGTGGTGTGCACATCGGCGGTACGGATTTCGATCAACGGCTCAACCTCGAGCGCGTGATGCCCGAGCTGGGTTTTCGTCATCTTGGGCCCGACGGCCGCGAGGTGCCGAGCAAAGTCTTCTTCGACTTGTCGTCCTGGCATCTCATCCACTGGCTGCAAACGCCGAAGGCATTGAGCCAGGCGCAGTCTCTGCGGGTGAACTACAGCAATCGGCACTTGCACGAGCGGCTGATGACGGTACTCGACGAGCGCTACGGTCACCGCATCGCCAGCGAAGTCGAGCAAGCCAAGATCCGCGCCTCGATCAGCGGTGAGGCGACCGACATCGATCTGTCGTTCGTTGAAGCGGCATTGCACGCCACGCTGTCGCAGGCTGACATGGAACAGCAGCTCGCCGCGCCGCTCGAAACGGTGATCGCCTGCGCACACGCCTGCGTCAAGCGGGCCGGGCTGCGAAGCAACGAGCTCGATGCGATCTACCTCACAGGCGGTTCGTCTGCGCTGCGCCCGTTTCAGCACGCGTTGCGCCGCAGTTTTGCCGGCGTTCAGATGATCGAAGGCGACCTGTTCGGCGGCGTTGCAGCCGGCCTGGCGTATGCGGCGCGTGCGCGCCAGCGGGCGCCTCTATCGACATGATTGCGGCATGACTGCGACATGAACGCCGCATGAAATACCTCGCGGGCTATTCACCCGGCGTGCTGGCGCAAGTCCAGCAGCGCCTGGACGATGGAAGCCTAGGCACCTTGCTGCTACAGCGCTACCCTTCTGTGCACGAGGTACGAACCGACCGCGCGCTCTACGACTATGTGACCGATCTCAAGAGCGAGTTCATGCGCAAGGCAGAACCACTGTCGAAGGTGGCGTTCGACAACAAGCTGCATGTCATCCGCAACGCGCTCGGAACGCACACCACCATCTCGCGCGTGCAAGGCGGAAAGCTCAAAGCCAAACGCGAAATTCGCGTGTCGAGCCTGTTCAAGGAAGTGCCGATCGAGTGGTTGCGGATGATCGTCGTGCACGAACTCGCGCACATGAAAGAGCGCGATCACGACAAGGCGTTCTATGCACTGTGCACGCACATGGAGCCAGACTATCACCGGCTCGAGCTCGATCTGCGGCTGTACCTCACCCACCTGGATGCGGGTGGGGCGCGCTTGTGGTTGTCTGGCGCCTGACCTCAGACCGCGCTGGCGATCAAGTCGCGCGCGCGCAGATAGCCTGGAGAGCTGGTGAGGTGCTCCCACTGCAGCGCCGCCGTCGTCGGTAGCAGCGCACGCCTCCGCGCTTCTCCGGCAGCGCTCGGTTGCCAGCGACCATCCGTTTGCGCAGCGGCCATCCCACCCAGCAATTCATCCAGTGGCGCTCCGTCACCCACACTCTGGTTACACAACAGTGCCAAGTCGCAGCCCGCACCGAGCGCGGCCAATGCGGCATCGACATAGCTCAGCAGTTCGCCATCGATCCGGCGCGCCGCTTCCATGCTCAGGTCGTCGCTGAAGACCGCGCCGTCGAAGCCGAGCCTCCCGCGCAGGATGTCCTGCAACCACTTCGCAGAGAAGCCGGCTGGGCGCGCGTCGACCTTCGGATAGATGACGTGCGCCGGCATCACCGCAGCGAGCGCACCGCCAAGCCAATCGAACGGCCGCGTGTCCTCGGCAAGGATCGCCTTCAAGCTGCGCCGATCGATCGGGATCGCGACGTGCGAGTCCGCCTTGACGAAACCATGCCCCGGGAAATGCTTGCCGCAGTTGGCCATGCCGGCTTGCAGCAGTCCATGCATGACGCTCTTGGCCAGCAAGGCGACCACCCGCGGGTCGCGATGAAAACTGCGGTCGCCGATGACGCTGCTTTCGCCGTAGTCGAGGTCCAGAACAGGAGCGAAGCTGAAGTCGACGCCGCAGGCGCGCAGTTCGCTCGCAAGCACATAGCCAACGGCCGACGCCCGCCGCGTCGCCTCCATCGGATCGCGCATCCACGCTTCGCCAAGCGAGCGCATCGATGGCAGGCGGGTAAATCCGTCCGTTCGAAAACGCTGCACGCGACCGCCCTCGTGGTCGACACAGATCAGCAGATCGGGTCGGAGCGCCTTGATGTCGGCGTTGAGGGCGGTGAGTTGCGCTCGGTCGTGCCAGTTACGCGCGAAATGGATGACGCCTCCCACGAGCGGGTCGGCAAGCCGGCGATGGTCGGCCGCTGTCAGCTCGGTGCCGGCCACGTCGATGATGAGAGGGGAATGTATGGCGTCGGTCATGCTTTTTCCACGACCACGAAGCTCGCGGCGTAATCGGTTTCGTCGGTGACTGTCACATGGGCGGTGAGCCCCTCGGCCTCGAACCAGTCCTTGAGGCCGCCGTGCAGCACGATCACCGGCTTGCCGCTTCGCAGGTTGGCGATCTCGCAGAGGCGCCAGCTCATCGGCATGCGCATGCCGGTGCCGATGGCCTTGCTGAAGGCTTCCTTTGCAGAGAAGCGCGTAGCGAGATAGCTGATGCCGCGCTTGGGCCAGCGAACGCTCCGGCTTTGCCAGATAGCGAACTCGGCGTCGCTCAACACGCGACGCGCAAAGCGTTCGCCCTGTCGCTCGTAAGTGGCCGCGATGCGGCGCACATCGCAGATGTCGGTGCCGATGCCGTAGATCACGGGGCGTCGACGATCACTTCGCCTCGGCGATGCAGCGCAGGTACTCCAGCGTGGCGGACGTATAGCCGAGCTCGAGCGCGTCTGCGACGAAGGCATGGCCGATCGACACTTCGCGCACACCGCGTACCGCGCGCAAGAAGTCGGTCAGGTTGTCGCGGTTCAGGTCGTGCCCGGCATTGACTTCGAGCCCCACCGCCTGCGCTGCGCGCGCCGTATCGACGTAGAGCTGCAGCACGCCAGCCGCGCGCGAAGTGCCGCGCGACGAGGCATAGCCTTCGGTGTAGAGCTCGACGCGGTCGGCGC
>NZ_JASJXG010000080.1:0-12853 GCF_035018765.1 Variovorax sp. RTB1 | reverse complement strand
GCCTTCGCATCCACCACGAAGTACCCGTGCCGCTCGAACTGAAACCCCGCCCCGCCTTCCGCAGCCCCGGCCAATGAAGGCTCGACGAATGCAGCGGCAGTCACCAAACTGTTCTTGTTCAGTTCGTCCATCAACTCCCCGCTCCCCGGCTTCTCTGCCGCGAACAGCCGCTCATACAAACGCACCTCCGCTGGCAGCGCGTCTGCCACTGCCACCCATGTGATGTTGCCCTTCACCTTCACCGCATCGGCGCCCGGCGTGCCGCTCTTGGTGTCGGGCACCAGCAGCGCTTGCACTTCGAGCAACTTGCCGCTCGCATCGCGCGTGCCGCCGACGCATTCGATCGTGTGGCCGTATTTCAGCCGCACCTTGTTGCCGGGGAACAGGCGGAAGAAGCCTTTGGGCTGGACGTCTTCGTAGTCCGTGCGTTCGATCCACACCTCGCGGCCGATCTTGAAGTGGCGCAGGCCGTCGTCGGGCTTGTGCGGGTTGTTGGGCGCGGTGCAGTCGTCCAGAACGCTTTCATCTTTGGTCGGGCCGCCCATCAATTCGCCCCAATTGGTGATGACCAACTTGACCGGATCCAGCACCGCCATGGCGCGCGAAGCGATGGGGTCGAGCGTGTCGCGCAGGGCGGCCTCCAGGCTCGCGTAGTCGATCCAGCCGCCGGACTTGGTCACGCCGCTTCGTTCGCAGAATAGGCGCAGCGCTTCGGGCGTGTAGCCGCGGCGGCGCAGGCCGGCGAGCGTAGGCATGCGCGGGTCGTCCCAACCGTCGACGTGGCCTTCTTCGACCAGTTGGCGCAGCTTGCGTTTGCTGGTGATGACGTGGGTGACGTTGAGGCGCGCGAATTCGTATTGGCGCGGGTGCGGGCTGGCGATGAGCCCGCCTTCGGCGAGGCGGTCGAGCAGCCAGTCGTAGAACGGACGCTGGTCTTCGAATTCCAATGTGCAGATGGAATGGGTGATCTGCTCCAGCGCGTCTTCGATGGGATGCGCGAAGGTGTACATCGGGTAGATGCACCATTTGTCGCCGGTGTTGTGGTGCGTGGCGCGACGAATGCGGTACAGCGCGGGGTCGCGCATGTTGATGTTCGGGCTCGCCATGTCGATCTTGGCGCGCAGGATGGCCGCGCCGTCGTCGAGCTTGCCGTCGCGCATCTCGCGAAAGCGCGCAAGGTTCTCCGCGGGCGTGCGAGTGCGAAACGGGCTGTCGGTGCCGGGCGTGTTGAAGTCGCCTCGGCTTGCGCGCATTTGATCGGGCGTTTGCTCGTCGACGTAGGCGAATCCGGCTTCGATCAGGTACTCGGCTGCCCGGTACATGAAGTCGAAGTAGTTACTGGCAAAGTACTCGTGCGGCTGCATCGTGCCGGGCGCGCCGGCTGCATTCGATAAGCCCGGCCCCGCCAGTCCGTCGGCCAACAAGGTTTCATAGCCGAGCCATTCGACCGCATTACGGATCGAGTCGACATACTCCTGCTCTTCTTTTTCAGGGTTGGTGTCGTCGAAGCGCAGGTGGCACACGCCGCCGTATTCCTTCGCCATCTCGAAGTTGAGCCAGATGCTCTTGGCGTGGCCCAGATGCAGGTAGCCGTTGGGCTCGGGTGGGAAGCGCATGCGCACTTTGGCCGGGTCATGCATGCCCGCCATGTGATGGGCGGCGTCGCCAGGCGATCCACCCCACTGGCGTTGTGCATAGGTGCCGTTTTCGAGGTCGTTCTCGATCACGTGGCGCAGGAAATTACTGGGTGCGACGGGAGCGGTTGCAGCCGTTTTTGTAGGCGCTTTTGCGGGCGCCGACGACGGTTTTTTGCCACCGTCTTCAGGGGTCGGAGGAGTCATCTCGGCATTTTAAAGGGGGGTATGCGCAAGAAACACTTGGCAACATTCTTCACATGATCGAGTACACCGGCTTTGCACGAGGCGCGTTGAATACACTTCTCGGCCGTTCATCTTGAATGTGTCCATCAACAGGAGTCCACCATGAACCTCAACCGTTCTACCTTCTTCAAGTTCGCTGCTGCTGCGGCTGTCGCAGCGGGCGCACTGTTCGCAGGCTCCGCGGCAAATGCTGGCGTTTCGGTTGGCATCAACCTGCCGGGTCTGGCGATTGGCGTTGCTCCCGGGTACTACGCGCCGGCACCGATGTATGCAGCCCCCGCGCCGGTCTACTACAACGCGCCGCCGCGGTATTACGAGCCAGCGCCGGTCTATTACCGTCCGGCACCGGTTTATTACAACGCGCCCCCGGTGTACTACGGCCCGGCGCCGGGCTACTACCGCGGTCATGGCCATGGTCACGGCCACGGTTACTACCGCGGTTATTGATCCAAGGCTGATTCACACCAAAGCCGACTTTCGAAAGAGGGTCGGCTTTTTTGTTGCTCGAATGGAGCCGAGCAGGCCGAACGGTCGGCCCCGCACGGGCTTACATCGCGCGAAACAGGTGGGCGTAGAGGCGGCTGACCGCGATGTTCTCCGGCCGACCGCGCAACAGCAGATGCAGCTTGCCGGCTTCGTCGCGGTGCACCGAGTCGACGGCATCGCTGCGCACGACGACCGCCCGATGCACCTGCCAGAACATGTTGGCATCGAGTTGCGGCATCAACTGCTTCAGCGGCGTGCGGATCAGATATTCGTGCGCCGCAGTGAGCACGCGAACGTATTTGTCGGCCGCCTCGAAGTACAGCACTTCGTCCATCGGCACCATGCGAACGGTGGCGCCACCCGCGTCGCTCGCGGCGATGAATTTGAGCGGGGCGACGGCCGATGGGGCAGTCGATCCTGCGAACGCGCCCTGTAACGTGCCCGGCAGCGTACTGGGTGAGAGCAACCCCGCCGGCCCGGCAGCGCTGGCGCCTGCGGCAGCGAGCAACTGACGCCATTGCGCCAAGGTCTGTTCGAGTGCGGCAGTTTGCTGCGGCGCGACGGATTCGGCCGGGCTATGCGTTGCCGTCGACATCGCCACCGCCTGCTTCAGTCGCGCTACCGTCTTGCGCAGCCGATCGCCCTGAACCGGCTTCAACACGTAGTCGATGGCCTGCGCCTCGAACGCGCGTGTCGCGTACTCGTCGTAGGCCGTGACGAACACGAGCTGCGGCATCGGTACTTCGTCGGTCGGCCACGTGTCCGCCAGTTCAGCCGCGGCGCCGAGGCCGTCGAGGCCGGGCATGCGGATGTCGAAGAACAGGATTTTTGGCAGCAAGCGAAGCGCTTCTTTCACGGCGCTGCGGCCGTCGCCGACGATGGCGACCACGTCGAGCTCGGGCCATGCGGCGGTTAGCTCAGCGCGCAGTGCCTGGGCCAGCAGGGGTTCGTCTTCGGCGATGAGGGCTGTGGGATTCTGCATGGCTTCAACGTCCTGACGCAGTCATGTCAAACCTTCAAAGTTGTTGCGCGCCCGCGAGCTTGGCAAGCCCTTTGTCGAAAGTGCCCAGCGGCGTGTGCCCCGCCTTTCTGGCAATCTCCAGCACCAGGCAATCGGAGAAGCCCAAAGCTGGTTTGCGCTTGAAATTCTGCAAAGCTGCGGCGACCGTATCGGCATCTTGCAGGGTCAACGTTTTGTGTTCCAGCAAAATTTCAAGAGCCGCCGCGAGTTGCACAGGGGTTCGGTCGTAAACCGATTCCAGCACCCACATCGTCTCAGCCAGCACTAGCTGCGATATCCATGCGTTGCCGTCGACAAACACCTCCGCAAGCTTCACCTGCCGAGCGTCGTCTCGCACAAGGAGCCGCACGAGCACATTGGTATCAACCGCCCGCATGGCGGCGTTTCATGCGCTGGCGGATGCCTTGCTTCAAATCTTCCAGCGACTTCGCCTGGACGGGTGTGGCACCTTCAGGAAACAACGCGTCGTGAACCGCCTGGGAATCGTGGCGAGTAGCGCGCTTCACGACGATGCGGCCCTTCTCTTCGACCCATTCGAGCACGGTGCCGGGCGTCAGGCCCAAGGCGCGCCTGACCGCGGCCGGGACGGAAACCTGGCCTTGCGAGGTGAGTTTGGTATGGGCATGAATCATGCTGGGCAGACTATCACATTACCGCGGTAATAAAAAACGCAGCTTCGCAACCTGTCGCCGCTAAATCGGAAACGTCACCACCGCACGCGTACCACCGTCTGCAGCCGCAGCCATCTCGAGTCGGCCCCGCGCGCCGTACACCGTCGCGAGCCGCTCGCGCACTTGCGCGAGCCCGAAGCCGCCGCCTTCCGATGGCGGCGCCGCGCCCAGCCCAACACCGGTGTCGCGCACCTCGATGGCGATCTGCAGCTTGCCGGCGCTGGCCTTGCTTTCGCGACGTGCGCGCACGACGATCTTGCCGCCCTCTACCTGCGGCTCCAGCCCATGCCGGATGCTGTTTTCGACCAGCGGCTGCAGCAACAGCGGCGGCACCGGCACGTCGCGTAAATCGTCGGGCAGCTCCAGCGTGTAGCGAAGGCGCGGGCCCATGCGAATCGACATCAGCTCCAGATAATCGCGCAGCCGGTCGAACTCGGCCGACAGCGGATGGGCCACCGAACGCGAGCCGCTCAAGGTCACCCGCAGATAGCCGTTGAGGTGGTCGAGCATCTGCACCGCACGCGGCGGGTCGAGCGTGATGAGCACGCGCAAATTGGCCAGCGTGTTGAAGAGCATGTGCGGCTCGAGCTGCGTTTCGAGCAGCTTTAGCTTGGCCTCGCTCGCATCGCGCTCTGCAGCGTTTCTCTCTGCGATCAACGCTGCCGCCTTGCCGCGCGTGAAGAAGTAGAAGGTGCCGACGGCACCCGCGACCAGCGTGATGACGAGGCTGATGCGGCTGTCTTGTGCAGACGGCACGACGCCGTCGCCAAGCAACAGGTTGCCCAGCGGCTCTCCAATAAAGAAGCCGCAGGCAACGCCGACCGCCGCCAGCAGCGCGCCGCGCCAGCCTTTGGGCCAGCCGTGCCCTCCTGCGCTGTCGCGATGGCAATTGCGCTCGTCGAAAACATAGCGCCCGAAATCGATGACCGCCCAGGTGACGGTGCCGACCGCAAGCGAGTATCCGAGCTGAACCAGATAGCTCTTGCGCGGCCAGATCGCGGTGGTCAGCACGGCGATGACGCTGCAAAACGCCACCACCTGGAGATAGTGGCGCAGGAGGTCGCGCCATTGAATGTTCATGGCGGCAGATTCTGGACGAAGAAGGCCCAGACTCACCACAGGTCGCCGCGCGGCGTGCCCGACAGCCGGGCGCGTTCTTTATCGACCATGCGTTCCATCAAGGCGCCGCCGTGCGGCAAGGCCCAGACCGAGACGCCATGCATGGCCAGTCCCACACCCCACCCGAGCAGCGGATAGAGCGCCCAAAAACGACCGGTGAGGAGCGACAGCGTGATGAGCCCGAGGTTGACGATGGTGAAGATCGTCGCGTGGGCGAACCAGCCCATCTTGGCCTTGGCGCGGCGTCGTGCGAGCTGGTCGATGCGGCCGGCCGCGGTGGCTCGGGTGGCGTCGTTGAAGTGGGCGGCAGCAGACATGGTGTGTCTCCTCGATCTGAGTGGGTGGATGGCTGAATGGGTGAAGGGGCAGTGGGCTGGATTCGACAGATCAGGCGGCGCTGGCCACTCCGCGGTCGGTGCGGATCGCCAGCTTCCACAAGCGGGCGGCGCGGCCGACGAAGATGCCGGTGAAGGTGCCATACACCGCGCTGATACCGACCGCCACAGGCGTCTGATGGGCCAGCTCCGGGTGCATCGACAGGCTGACGCCGACGACGTACTTGGTGAAGAAGATGCCCATCATGAGCATCAGCGGAACGGCGCTGCCGGCCACGTCGAACGCACGGGCCTCGGCGTTGTAGCGGGTGTTGGCGTGCAGCGGCTGGCGGATCGATACGGCGAGCAGCACTGCTGCTGCGGCGGCCCAGGCGAGCAGCGCAGCCGGGCCAGCTGTGTTCGATGCGCCGAAGGCCGACGCCACGCCGTAGACCGCGAGGCCCGTCATGGCGACCGGCATGACCGTGACCTTGACGAGGCTCACGCGGCCCGACATCAGCTGCTTGCAGCCGAGCCAGACCAGCAGCACGAAGAGGCCGAAAACCCAACGTGGGGTGTGAGTGACGATTTGCAGCAGCATGGTTTTCTCCAGAAAAAACGATGGGGTGACTCTCGTCATTCGTCGCCCCCACGGCGAGCGGTATGCGACAGAACGCAAAAGAGCGGCGCCGGATGCAAAAGAGCGGCGCAAAGCGCGCGGATGGAACGAAGTGGCTGACACGCCGCATGGGCTTTACCGAACCTTTACGGCAAGTCAAGGCGGGGCGATACCATCCTGCGCTGTACTCCGGGTGCCTCCTCTGAGCCCATTCACGCTGACCGAATCCCGATGGATCCACACACTCCCCCCGAGCCTCTTCCCGCCTCCGTGTCGCCCACCCATCCGCCGGTCCGTCGCCGTCGCTGGGTGGGTGCCGTGCTCGCGATTCTTTTGCTGGTGGCTTTGGGCGGTGGCGCCTGGTACCTGGTCCAGCGCTCGAAGGAGCCGGCAGCCGGTGCGCCGGGTGCGGGCGGGCGCGGTCCAGGTGGCCCCGGTGGACCGGGCGGTGCCGGCGCGAGAGGTCCGGGCGGCCCAGGCGGCGCAGGGGCGCAAAACACGGTCGGTTTCGCGGTTGCGCGCCAGGCTGACATTCCGATCCAGCTCGACGCGCTCGGCACCGTGCAGCCGCTGGCCAACGTCACGGTGCAGCCGCAGGTCGCGGGCGTGCTGACCGCGGTGCTCTTCAAGGAGGGCCAGATGGTCAAGAAGGGCGACGTGCTCGCCACCATCGATCCGGCGCCGTTCCAGATCGCGCTGTCGCAGGCGGCTGGCGCCAGGCAGCGCGATGAAGCCCAGTTGTCGGCAGCAAAAGTCACGTTGGAGCGATACCGCACGCTGCTCGGGCAGGACTCGATCGCACGGCAAGACGTCGACACGCAGGCCGCATTGGTCAAGCAGCTCGAAGGCACCGTCACCATCGACCGCGCCAACGAAAGCACCGCCAAGCTCAACCTGAACTACGCGCGCATCGTCGCGCCGGTGAGCGGCCGGGTCGGTTTGCGACCGGTGGATGCCGGTAATTACGTATCGACCGGCAGCACGGCCGGGGTCGCGGTCATTACGCAACTGTCGCCCATCGACGTGGCGTTTTCGGTGCCGCAGGACCGCGTGCCAGAGATCCAGCAACGGCTCGCGGCTGGCGCGCAATTGCCGGCCACTGCGCTCGACCGCACCCGCATCAAGCAACTCGCGACAGGCATGTTCTCGACGCTCGACAACTCGGTCGATACGAACACCGGCACGGTCAAGTCGAAGGCGCGCTTTGCCAATGCCGACTCGGCCTTGTTCCCTAACCAGTTCGTCAACGTGCGGCTGCTGATGCGCACCATCAGCGCCGCCGTCGTCGTGCCGGTGACGGCGCTGCGGCATGGGCCGAATGGCGACTACGTCTACGTCATCAACGAAGACAAGACGGTGAGCCAGCGTCCGGTGACGCGCGGCGAATCGAGCGTCGACAACGTGGCGATCATGTCGGGCCTGAAGTCCGGCGAAGAGGTCGTGACCGAAGGCGGCGACCGGTTGAAGGACGGCGCGCGCGTACAGACCACGGTCGATCGGCCGGCGGGTGCGGCATCGGGGGCCGCCAGTGGCCGGCGGCAAGGCACTTCGGCCGCTCCTGTTGCACCACCCGCCGGTTCGACGGCCACTCCGATGGCCTCCGGCGGCACGACCGCCACCACTGCCATCAAGCCGCCCACCGCCGAGGAACGCCAGCGCCTGCTCGATGCGGTCAAGGACAACCCCGAACAGCTCGAGCGTCGCAAGCGCCTGCTCGAAGCCATCGACCGCGGCGAGCCGGCCGCGCTCGAACGCTGGCAGCGCCTGTCGGAACGCCGGCCGGCGCAATGAGTCCGTCGCGCCCGTTCATCCTGCGGCCGGTAGCGACCTCGCTGCTGATGGTGGCCATCGTGCTGGCCGGGTTGGTGTCGTTCCGCTTCCTGCCGTTGTCGGCGTTGCCGCAGGTCGACTACCCGACCATCCAGGTGCAGACGCTGTACCCCGGCGGCAGCCCGGAGGTGATGAGCAACACGGTCACCGCGCCGCTCGAACGGCAGTTCGGCCAGATGGCGGGGCTCGACCGCATGAGTTCGACCAGCGCCGCGGGCGTGTCGATCATCACGCTGCAATTTTCGCTCGGGCAAACGCTCGATGTGGCGGAGCAAGAGGTGCAAGCCGCCATCAACGCCGGCGGCTCGCTGCTGCCGGCCGACCTGCCGGCACCGCCGGTGTACGCCAAGGTGAATCCCGCCGATGCGCCCGTGCTGACGCTCGCCATCACATCGGAAACGTTGCCGCTGACCGAGGTGCAGAACCTCGTCAACACGCGACTCGCGCAGAAGATCAGTCAGGTTTCGGGCGTCGGTCTGGTGTCGCTCAGCGGCGGACAACGTCCTGCCGTTCGCATCCAGGCCAACACGCAGGCGCTGGCGGCCAACGGCATCGGGCTCGATACGCTGCGCACCGCCATCAGCGCGGCCAATTCGAACGGTGCCAAGGGCAGCTTCGACGGGCCCAAGCGCGCCTACACGATCAATTCGAACGACCAGTTGCTGACCGTCGACGACTACAAGAACCTGATCGTCACGTACAAGAACGGCGCGCCGATTCGCATGATCGACGTGGCCCAAGTGGTCAGCGGCGCCGAGAACACGCAGCTCAGCGCTTGGGCCGGCACCAACGGGAAATTGCACCCAGCCATCATCCTGAATGTGCAGCGTCAGCCGGGTGCCAACGTCATCGCCACGGTCGACGCCATCAAGAAGCAGTTGCCCGATCTGCAGGCTGGCTTGCCGAGCGGCCTGAAGATCGAAGTGCTGAGCGATCGCACCTCGGGCATTCGCGGATCGGTCCAGCACGTCGAGATGGAACTCGTCCTGGCCGTCGTGCTGGTGGTGCTGGTCATCTTCGCGTTCCTCGGCAGCCTGCGCGCCACCGTCATCGCCAGCATCGCGGTGCCTATCTCGCTCATCGGCACCTTCGGGCTGATGTACCTGCTTGGCTACAGCCTGAACAACCTGAGCCTGATGGCGTTGACCATCGCGACCGGCTTCGTGGTCGACGACGCCATCGTGATGATCGAGAACATCTCGCGCTACATCGAAGAGGGCGAGCGGCCGTTGCAAGCGGCCTTCAAGGGCGCAGCGCAGATCGGCTTCACGATCATTTCGCTGACGGTGTCGCTCATCGCCGTGCTGATTCCGCTGCTCTTCATGGGTGATGTGGTGGGGCGGCTTTTCCGCGAGTTCGCAGTCACGCTGGCGATCACGATCCTGATCTCCGCCGTGGTATCGCTCACGCTGGTGCCGATGATGTCGGCGCGCTGGCTCAAGCCGCACAAGGCGGAACCGAGCAACCCGAACACCCCGAGCAAGACGGGGTTCGCTGCGCGCCTTCAAAACTTCTTCTCCGGCGTGATGGTCCGCTACGACCGTTCGCTGCACTGGGTGTTCGCGCACCAGGCGCTGACGCTCGTGGTCGCGCTGCTCACGATGGTCATCACGGTGGCGCTGTACCTGAGCATTCCCAAAGGCCTCTTTCCGACGCAGGACACGGGGCAGTTGCAGGGCCGCATCCAGGCGTCGCAAGACGTGTCGTTCGATCGCATGTCGCAACTGCAGCAAGCCGCTGCCAAGGCGATTCTCGAAGATCCGGATGTCGAAAGCCTGAGTTCGTTCGTCGGTGTCGATGCGGCCAACAACACGATGCTCAATAACGGCAGCATGCTCATCAACCTGCGCGCCAGCCATGGCAAACAGCAGGCGCTGATGGACCGGTTGCGCGACCGGGCGCAGGCCGTCGCCGGCGTCACGCTGTACCTGCAGCCGACGCAGGACCTGACCATCGATGCCGAGACCGGGCCGACCGAATTTCGCGCGTCGCTCGAAGGTGTCGACAGCGCCATCATCACGCAGTGGATGACCCGGCTGGTGGACCGGCTGCAGACGGTCAAGCAGGTACGCAACGTCAGCAGCGATGCCGGCGCGCAGGGCCTGGCCGCTTTCGTCAACGTGAACCGCGACACCGCCGCGCGGCTGTCCATTACCGCAAGTTCGGTCGACGATGCGCTCTACAGCGCCTTCGGCCAGCGCATCGTCTCGACCATCTTCACCGAGACCAACCAGTACCGCGTGATCCTTGAATCGCAGCCCGGCCTGGTGAACACGCCGCAAAAGCTCGGCGACCTGAACCTCATCGCCGGCTCGGGCGTAGCGACACCTTTGTCGGCGATCGCCAGCATCACCGAGCAGCAGGCGCCGCTGCAGATCACGCACGTGGCGCAGTACCCGGCCAGCACGCTCAACTTCGACACCGCGCCGGGTGTGTCGCTCGGCGCCTCGGTCGATGCGATTCGCGCCGCAGCCAAGGAGATTGGCCTGCCGGCCAGCGTGACCATGACCTTCCTCGGCGCGTCGGGCGCTTACGAACGCTCGCTGTCGAATCAGCTCTGGCTCATCCTGGCGGCGGTGGTGTGCGTCTACATCGTGCTGGGCGTGCTGTACGAAAGCTACGTGCATCCGCTCACGATCTTGTCGACGCTGCCATCGGCCGGTGTCGGCGCGCTGCTGGCGTTGATGATCACCGGCAACGACCTGGGCGTGATCGGCATCATCGGCATCATCCTGCTGATCGGCATCGTGAAGAAGAACGCGATCATGATGATCGACTTCGCGATCGATGCCGAGCGCACGCAGGGCAAGTCGGCGCAAGAGGCGATTCACCAGGCGGCGCTGTTGCGCTTTCGACCGATCCTGATGACGACGCTGGCGGCCTTGTTCGCTGCCGTGCCGCTGATGCTGAGCTTCGGCGAGGGCGCGGAGTTGCGCCGGCCGCTCGGCCTCGCCATCTTCGGCGGACTGATCGTCAGCCAGCTGCTCACGCTCTTCACCACGCCGGTCATCTATCTGGCGTTCGATCGGCTCGGTGGTGAAAGCCGTCGCCGCAAGCCCGAAGCCGATCTCGATGAAGACGGAGCGCCCGCGTGAACCTGTCGCGGCCGTTCGTTCGTCGACCTATCGGCACGGTGTTGCTGACCGTCGGTGTCGCGCTGGCCGGCATCGCGGCCTTCTTCGTGCTGCCGGTGTCGCCGCTGCCGCAGGTCGACTATCCGGTGATCTCGGTGCGCGCTTCCATCCCCGGCGCCAGCCCGGAGACCATGGCGACCAGCGTCGCGACGCCGCTCGAACGGCACCTGGGCACCATTGCCGGCGTCAACGAAATGACGTCGACCAGTTCGGTCGGCTCGGCGCGGGTCACGCTGCAGTTCGACCTGAGCCGCAACATCGACGGCGCCGCGCGCGAGGTGCAGGCCGCCATCAACGCCAGCCGCGTCGACTTGCCGGCCACGCTGCGCAGCAATCCGACGTACCGCAAGGCCAACCCGGCGGCATCTCCGGTCATCATCCTGGCGCTCACCTCCAAGACCAAGACGCCGGGCCAGATCTACGACGCGGTGTCGAACATCGTGAGCCAGCGGTTGTCGCAAGTCGATGGTGTGGGCGATGTCGAAATCGGCGGCGGCTCGTTGCCGGCAGTGCGCATCGAGTTGCTGCCCTTCGCGCTGAACCGCTATGGCGTGAGTACCGAAGACGTTCGCGCTGCCATTCAGGCTGCCAACGCCAATCGGCCCAAGGGGGCAGTGCAGGGCGACGGCCGCAAGCTGCAGATCTACACGCAGACACCGGCCCTTAAAGCCAGCGACTACGCACCGATGGTCGTGGCCTGGCGCAACGGCGCAGCGGTACGGCTGCAAGACGTCGCCGAAGTCAATGACGGCGTGGAAGACACCCGCACGCTCGGCCTCTTCAACGGCGAACCGGCGATCATCGTGCTCATCACGCGCCAGCCTTCGGCCAACATCATCGCGACCGTCGACAGCGTGCGAGCACTGCTGCCGGAACTGCAGGCGCAATTGCCGCCCGACGTGCAGTTGCAGGTGGCATCCGACAGCACCAATTCGATCCGCAGCTCGCTGCATGAAGTCGAGGTGACGCTGATCATCTCGGTGTTGCTGGTGGTGCTGGTCGTCAGCTTGTTCTTGCGCAGCGTGCGCGCGACCATCGTGCCCGCAGTAGCGACCGTGGTGGCGCTGTTGGGGACATTCGGCGTGATGTACCTGCTGGGCTTCAGCCTCAACAATTTCAGCCTGATGGCGCTGACAGTGGCGACCGGGTTCGTGGTCGACGATGCCATCGTGGTGCTGGAGAACACCAGCCGACACATCGATGCCGGCATGTCGCGCATGAAGGCGGCGCTGCTCGGCGCCAAAGAGGTCGGGTTCACGGTGTTGTCGATCAGCGTGTCGCTGGTGGCGGTGTTCATTCCGTTGCTGTTTATGGGCGGGCAAACCGGGCGCCTGTTTCGCGAGTTCGCGGTCACGTTGTCGGCCGCCGTGATGATCTCGCTGGTCATCTCGCTGACCACCACGCCGATGATGTGCGCGTGGCTGCTCAAGCCCGGTGGCGAGCATGCGAACGACAAGCCGCCGGGACGCGTCGGCCGCATGGCTGCCGGCAGCTACGACTGGGTGCTGCGCCGCTATGAAGCCAGCCTCGACTGGGCGCTCGACAGCAAGGCGCTGGTCATGCTCATCCTGCTGGCGGTCATCGGCCTCAACGTCTACCTGTTCAGTGCGGCACCCAAGGGGTTCTTTCCGCAGCAGGACAGCGGGCAACTCAACGGCGGCCTGCGTGCCGACCAGAGCATCTCGTCGCAAGCGATGGCGGCCAAGTTGCGGCAGGTGGTCGACATCATCCGCAAGGACGAAGCGGTCGACACCGTGATCGGCTTCACCGGTGGCGGGC
>NZ_JASJXG010000079.1:0-12978 GCF_035018765.1 Variovorax sp. RTB1 | reverse complement strand
GCTCCTGCTACGCCAGCACTCGACGCACTGCTCGCAGAACCGCTTCCACTGGCGGACGCTGCAGAAACTACGGTCGATCCTGAAGAGCCTCCGCCGGAAGCAGTAACAGCTGCAGCGCCGCTGGCGGAAGGTCCGCCTGATGCTGGTAGGCCAACGTGATCCATGCAGCGCGAGTCTCCAAGCACGCGCCTCACAAAGTCACAGGATTCCCGAAAAGGCTCGGGGCGCTGGGGCGTGCGGACTGCCAACACTGCCGGAGAGACATTGGGCATGACGACGGGCGGCCGAGGTGAGGGAATGCGGTCGTCATTACTCCGTAGAGGTTCCGGTCGCCGAGACGTCGCATCCGAGGAAAGCCTGGCAGAGGAATCATTCCTTCCGCTCACACGGCTCGTGCTCTGTCCGGCCCGCGTTGTCGAACCCTGGGCCTCCCCTTGTGCATAGGCGGTCGAACCCTTGCTGTTCGCAGAGGGCGGCGCGTTGGCACGGTCGAACAAGCTATCGGATGTCGGAGAAATCGCCTTCAGGTCCAGAGGTGACGCTGTGTTCTGCGTAATTTGACTTTGACCCGGTGAAGCCTCGCGTGGCTCACCAACGGGATCGAGGGCGGGAGCCCGCAGTAGCCCAGCTGGTGCAGGCAAGCTCTGATTGGCTGGGGTTACCGCCGTAGCGTCAACGCTCGTGATAGCCCGGGACAGATCTCGGTCCCAACGTGGATTCGCGCCCCAAAACGCAAAAAATGCGGCTACGACTGCACTCGCAAAGAAGCCCGCCGCTAACAAGGCTGGAGCGGAAAACCAAATTCGTCCTCTACTTGGATCGAGTTCTCCACTGGGCGGCTCGAACGGTTCAAGAAAGATGGGTTGCCGACCCGGCAGCAAGCCGCCTAGCGCGACTCGCCTCGCAAAAGGTGCTTCTGACCGGTCCTCCGTGCGTCGCGCTTCAACGGACAAAGGCTTTGGCTGCAGTGACGCGATCTCTCCGCTCGTGCTGCAGTTGGATGCCTTTGACTCAACTGTGTTCGCACACCACTCCGAGCCGACGGGCGTGCGGGCCGGCCGGGGCGCCTCGCCGCTCAAGATCTTCCTGGCAGCGACTTCACCGAAATCCCGACGAAATGCGCGATCGATCATTTCCCACTGCTCGCCTGCGGCAGCACGACCCCCGAAGTCACGATGAAAGGCTTGCTCTACCAAATCCCATTGCGCTTGTACCGAAGAGTGCCGGCTTCCATCTGCGGGCGCATCGGGGGGCCCGCCTCCTCCTGCGTGGTTTTCGACAAACGGTTCGCGGCGCATGGTGGTTCGCTCAGCTGGAGGTCATGTGAAGGTTTCACATCTTGCTGATGGTGCCGAGTTTGCGTGTAAGGCATTAGCGCTAACGTCGTAATCTAGATGCCTGTCTAAACGATCGATCGACCCTGCAGTCAATCGCAGGTCATTCCGTAGACGCGATTGCTCAAGAACAGCGTCGGGGATCACGTGTGCGCCCTCCGTGCGCTCGACACGGAAGTGCCGGCGCAGCAGATTGCCGTGGTGCAAAATTTGGCATATATGATATATTTTATTGACGCATTCTTCGACGTCTTGCCGTCTTAGCACCCCGTATCCGCAGTTCCCAAACAGGAGCGCTCCGAATGATTCTTGGTGGACTGGCAGACGACCTCACCGGCGGCCTCGAACTTGCTGCGATGCTCGTCGCGGAAGGCGTATCGACGTTGCTTGCAACCTCGGCCAGCGCCGCCCAACCCATCGGCAACGCAGACGCAGTCGTGATCGCGCAAAAGACCCGCATCGCCCCCGCGGCCGAAGCGCGCGCGCTGTTCGAAGCCGGCGCCTCGGTCTTGCGCACGGCTGGTGCCCGCCAACTCTTCTTTAAGTACTGCGCCACTTTCGACTCCACCGACACGGGCAACATCGGGCCGTGTATCGAGGTGCTCATGGCGCAAACGGGCAGCGAGTTCACCGCGTGCTGCCCGACCTTTCCTGAATACCAGCGCGCTGTTTTCCAGGGCCATCTTTTCGTCGGTGATCGCCTGGTGAGCGAGTCGCCGAAGAAGGACGACCCGGTGACGCCGATGACCGATCCCGACCTGGTGCGGGTACTGCAACGGCAGACGACCCGACGCATCGGATTGATCAGTCACGTCGACGTGCGTGCCGGCGCAACCGCCATCGCGCAGCGCGTCGCCATGCTCCGCAGCGAAGGCATCGACTGCGCCATCGCCGATGCGGCCGACCATCAAGACCTTGCGCATTTGGCTGAAGCCACCGTGCACTGGCCGTTGATGACGGGCGGCTCGTCGCTCGCGGCGCACTACCCTGCCATGTGGCGCCAGCTCGGCTGGCTCGACAGTCGGCGCGCGCCCGATGACTTCCCGCCAGTGCGCGGCCATGGCGTCGTGCTGGTCGGTAGTTGCGCCGAACAAACGCGGCGCCAGCTCGACGTCTTCGCGCGCTCCCATCCTGTTCTTGCACTCGACTTGAAGGCGCACGTCCGCGGCGATGACGTGGTCGGCGCCGCACTGGCGTGGGCAGACGCGCGCATGTCGGACGGACCTATCGCTGTGTCGACGTCGGACACGCCGGCCAATGTCGCAATGTTGCAGGCTGAGTTTGGCGTCGCACGGCTTGCCGCATCCGCGGAAGACTTGCTCGGGCGCATCGCCAGTGGATTGCGTGCACGCGGCGCACGGCGTTTTTTGATTGCGGGTGGCGAAACTTCGGGCGCTGTGCTGGCGCATCTCGGTATCGATCGGCTGCAGGTCGGTCCGTTCGCCGGGCCATCGTTGCCGCTGGCACTGGATGTCACTTCAACTTCGACCAACTCATCGTCTGACCCGCTCGTGGTGTGCTTGAAGTCCGGCAAGCTGGCCGGCCTCGACGCATTCAAGGTGGCGCTCGACCGCATGGCAAGCGGCGGCCCAGTGGTGTCCGCTACTACTGCCGCGGAGCAACCCGCATGACAGACCGCGAGCAAATCGTCGAAGCCTATCTTCGACTCGACCAAGAAGGCCTCAACCGTGGCAGCAGCGGCAACGTCAGCGTGCGCTGCGGCAGCGACGGCTTGTTGATATCACCAACAGGCATCGATGCCGCGCGCATCGATGCTGCGAGTCTTGTCGAACTCGGGCTCGATGGCCGCGAGCGAAGCGCTGGCGTGCCGTCGAGCGAATGGCAAATGCATGCTGAGATATACCGACACTTTCCCGAGACGCACGCCGTCGTCCACACCCATTCGGACGCCTGCGTCGCACTCGCCTGTCAGCGCATGGACATCCCCGCCTTTCATTACATGGTCGCGGGTTACGGCGGCAATAGCATTCGATGCGCGCCCTACGCCACCTTCGGGTCGGCCGCGCTCGCAAGCAATGCAGTCCTGGCGCTGGAAGGTCGCACCGCCTGCTTGTTATCGAACCACGGCATGCTCAGCCGCGCAGCGAACCTCCATGCCTGTGTCACCACCGCCATCAAGCTGGAGACGCTCGCGCGCCACTACTGGATGACGCTGCAACTCGGCGCGCCCACGCTGTTGAGCGACGCGGAAATGCAGGAGGTGCACGAGCGCTACAAGGTCTACGGGCGCTCGCGGATGGCCGGCTGACAAGTGCCTGAAATGCGTTCAGCGTTTGGCTGCAGCCACCTTGCGTGCCACCCCGCTCGCCCGTGTCGGCAATGCCTGCTCGGCCTGGTTCTGCGGATACGGCACTTCACCGCGATCGATGCGTTCGAGCAGCGCGACGAACTTTCTCCCGCCTTCGATCGTGTCGGCTTTGATGGCCGCGCGCACCTTGGCCGGGTCGCGCTTCTTGAGCCCGTCGATGATGGCCAGATGCTGATGCTCGCCGTCGTAAGTGGGTGCCGCATCGGGGTACTGCAGGTTGAGCATCGGGCCGTTGCGCAGCCAGATGCCTTCGATCAGCGCAAGCAGTTCAGGCATTGCCGCGGCCGCATAGACCGCGTGATGAAACTGCCAGTTCACGCGCACGGCAGCGGGCCAGTCGTGGTCGTCCTGTGCCTTGATCAACGCCTTGTGCAGGTCCTGGATTTCGCGCAGTTGCGCGGGCGTGACGTTGCGCGCCGCGGCTTCGCCGGCCATGCCTTCGAGCTTGAGGCGGATGGCGCGCAGCTCAAGGTATTGCGCCAACGTGAGCGGCGCGGCGCAGATCGATCGGCCCGCGTCCATGTCGAGCACGCGCTCGCGCACCAGCTGCATCAGGGCCTCGCGGCATGGCGTTTCGGAAACGTTCATCGCGACCGCGAGGTCACGAATCTTGAAGCGATAGCCGGGCCAGAATCGGCCTTCCATCAGGCCGGCGCGGAGTTCGTCGTAGACCTGGGTCGTGAGGCTTTCACGTCCGATCGAGCGGACGTGAGGCTGAGGCGACGCGAGTCCGGCAGAAGCTCTTCCCATGGCAGGCGTTCCATTATTTTGAGTATTTGACAGGGATATATCATGCAACAAGCCGCACCCGGCACGCTTCGAATTCAAGGTTTGACAGCACCGGCCGAGGTCTGGCGAGACGCGTGGTTTATCCCGCACATTCGCGCCGGCAGCAGCCGCGATGCGTTCTTCGTGCAAGGCTACGTGCACGCACAAGACCGCCTTTGGCAAATGGATGCGACGCGTCTGAAGATGGCCGGTCGCTGGGCCGAATGGGCCGGCCCTTCTGCCGTGGCGGCCGATGCATTGGCGCGACGACTCGGCGGCAGCCGAGCCTCGCAAGCCGACTACGCCGCACTCGGCTCCGATGCACGCGCCATGCTCGACGCCTACGCCGCAGGCGTGAACGCATACCTCGCCGAAGGTCATCCGCTGCCGATGGAATACAGCCTGCTCGGGGCCGCGCCTGAACAGTGGGAACCGTGGCACAGCATCGCGGTGATGCGCTACCGCGGTTTCCTGATGGGCTCGGTGTGGTTCAAGCTGTGGCGCGCGGCGGCACTCGGCGCTATCGGCCCCGACGACATCGCCAAGCTGCGCTACGACGATGGCGATGAGAATGGCCATGGCGACCTTCTCTGCATCCCGCCCGGCGCCGAAGCCGCGCGCTGGATCGCCAGCCTGCAAGACCTCGCACCCGCTATCGAGGCGCTCGCTGAGCTCGGTGCATCGGATGCGACTGGCGGCGGCAGCAACAACTGGGTGGTCGGGCCATCGCGCACCGCCTCCGGCCGGCCGCTACTGGCAGGCGACCCACACCGTCAATTCGAGATGCCTGGCATGTACGTGCAAACGCATCTGGCTTGCGATGAGTTCGACGTCATCGGCCTCACCGTGCCGGGCGTGCCGGGCTACCCGCACTTTGCCCACAACGGCCGCGTGGCCTGGTGCGTGACCCACGCCTTCGCCGACATACACGATCTCTTCGTCGAGCAGTTCGAGGACGGCGGTGCGCACTATCGGTACAAGGACGAGTGGTTCGACAGCACCGTGCGCAATGAGGTCATCACGGTTCGAGGCGCCGAGCCCGTGACCATCGATATCGTCGAGACCCGACATGGGCCGATCGTTGCCGGGTCGGCGGCGAATGGCAGCGCCATCGCACTGCGGTCGGTTCAATTCGCCCTCTCCGACCGATCCTTCGACTGCCTGCCGCGCATGCTCAAGGCCGAGACGGTCGATGCACTCTTCGAGTCGACACGCGGCTGGGGCCTGATCGATCACAACCTGGTCGCAGCCGATGTCGATGGCCGCATCGGTCACCTGGTGCGCGCCGTGGTGCCGCACCGCCCGCGCCTCAACGGCTGGCTGCCCGTGCCGGGCTGGACCGGCGACTACGATTGGAAAGGCGAGATCCCCTGGGACGACATGCCCAAAACGTTCGACCCGCCACGCGGCTACCTCGCCACCGCAAACAACCGCTTCGTTGCGGAGCAACCGGGGGACCGCCACTACTTCTGCACGGACTGCCACCCCTCTTATCGCGCCCGCCGGCTAGAGACACGACTCGCCGCTTTGCCTTCAGCAACGGTCGACGACATGGCCGCGATGCACGGCGACGTGCTCAGTTTGACCGCGCCCCTGTTCCAGCAACGACTGCGCGACTTGCCGCCACAACCCGCAGAGGCCGGCCGGATGCAGGCTTTGATCGTCGACTGGGACGCACGCATGACGGCGGACTCGGTCGCGGCCGCGGCCTATGCGGCGATGCGTTGGCAACTGGCGGGCGTGCTGCTCGAGCGCTCGGGATTGAATGCGACCAAGAGCGATCCGTTCACCCAAGTGCCGCCCGGCGTTGTGCCGGTCAATCAGCTCTGGTGGACGCTGCCGAACCTTCTTCGCACCGACGACCGTTCGCTGCTCGGTGGCACGCAGTGGTCAGACGCTTTCGCAGAAGCGCTGGCTCGCGCAGCACGGATTTTCGATGGTCGCCCCTGGGGCGAACACCACACGGCAGCGCTGTCTCATCCGCTCGCCGCGCAGTTCCCGGAGGCCGCTGCGCAGCTGAATCCGCCCGGCGCGCAAGTCGGCGGCGACAACGACACGGTGATGGCCAACGGCAGCCTGTCGACCGGAGGGTTGAAGGCGCTCTACGGGGCGGTCGCACGCTATGTGTTCGACGTCGGCGCTTGGGAAAACTCGAAGTGGATCGTGTTTGGCGGCGTCTCAGGTCAACCCGAAAGCCCGCACTACACCGACCAGCACGCGGCGTGGTCGCAATGCAAGATGGTGCCGATGCACTACGACTGGGATGTGATCGCAGCGGCCTCGACCCGCACCGCGATGGTTCCGGCAGACTGAAGCAAAGCTCCGGCGCAATCCTCTTGCGCTCCACCGGATATATCATATAACCTGCGGGCTATCTCTTCAGGAGCATGACCTTGAGCGACGCACCCGACCCGGCAGCCCCAACGCCTGACTCTTCCACTCCACCGAAGCGAGTCAACTCCTTCGGTCAGCGCGCAAACGGAGACCGACGCAGCATCCGTGCAATCAACATGGGGCAGCCGAGCATCGGTCCGATGTACGCGGACAGCGGGTGGTCCGATCGGCGCTGGTACGACGGCCCGCGCGAAGATCCGTCGTGGCCCGAGGTGCACACGTACACCGATGCGATTTCGTACGATCCGGGCGACACGGTCACGTTCCACAGCAGTACCTATGCACCGGTCTGGATGCTCGAAGTGGTGCTCGATGGACTGGAACCGCAAACCGTCTTCAAGCAGGACGACTTGCCCGGCGTATTCCATGCCGCCCCTAAAGACGCCTACAAGGCCGGGTGCCGATGGCCCGAAAGCCTGCGCTGGACCATTCCAGCGGACGCCCGCTCCGGCTTCTACAAGATCATCTCGACCTGCATCCGGCCCGACGGCGGACGCTACGTGCAGCATCATTTCTTTGTCGTGCGCCCGACCGAAAAAACGCAGACCGCCAAGTTGCTGATGATCTTGCCGACGTCGACATGGATGGCCTACAACGACTGGGGCGGCGCCAGCAGCTACATCGGTGTCGATGGCGCCGACCAGAATTCGGCGTCGCCGGAATTGAGCCTGCTGCGGCCCTGGACGCGCGGCATGGTGTGGTTGCCGGAAGGCGCACCGCGCATCTGCGCCGAGCCGGTTCCTGACCCGCTGACTGCCCCGCGCTATCACCCGAAAGACTGGGCCTGGAGCTACGGCTACGGGTACTTCTTTGCAGCGTCCGGATGGGCGCAGTACGACCGCCACTTCGTGACCTGGGCCGAGCGCGAAGGCATCGCCTTCGACATGATCACGCAGACCGACCTGCACTACCGGCCCGAGATCCTGGACCGCTACAAGGTGGTGGTCATCGTCGGTCACGACGAATACTGGACGCATGACATGCGTACGCGCATCGACCGCTTCGTCGACGAAGGCGGCTCGCTCGCGCGCTTCGGCGGCAATTTCATGTGGCAGGTTCGGCTCGAAGACAACGGCACGCGCCAGGTTTGCTACAAGGCCCGCTACGCCGAAGACCCTGTGTACGGCACCGACAAGCAACACCTTTTGACCTGCGCATGGGAGAGCAAGGTGGTGAACTGGCCGGGCGCGACGACGGTTGGCGTCAACGGGCTGCAAGGCATCTACGCCTCATGGGGCGGCTTCGCACCGCGCGGCTCCAAGGGCTTTACCGTGTACCGGGAAGACCACTGGGTTTTCGAAGGCACGCAATTGGGTTACGGCGACATCTTCGGTGCGTCTGCCAACATCTTTTCGTACGAGGTCGATGGGCTCGACTACACCTTTCGCTACGGCCTGCCCTACCCGACCGGCGAAGACGGTGCGCCGGCGAGTGTCTCCATCCTGGCGATGTCACCGGCCCTGAAGGTCGAATCGATGTTCGCCGAGGAGGGCTACCGCTATTACCTCGGCGAAAGCGACATGCGGGGCGCGTCGATGTCGCTCTATGGCGATCAATCAGAAGAATCGTTGGCCAAGGCCCGATACGGTTCGGGCATGCTGGTGCACATGCCGCGGGGCAAAGGCGAGGTCGTCACCGCAGGCACTTGCGAATGGATCATGGGACTGAAGCGCAACGAGTTCTTCACGAGCAAGATCACCCGCAACGTGCTGAAGCGCTTCACCGACAAAACCTGAACTGCGTTGGCACGTCGCTTGCAGGTGATGGCGCTTGGCCGATATATCATATAAATTGACTCTCTCTCTTCACCTAAGGAGCAGGCATGTCCGTTCGCACGATCTTCAAGAAGTTGGTGACTGTCGCGGCCATTGCCGCACTCTTTGCAGCTGCGGCGAACATGCCGGTCCACGCACAGAAAAAGGGTGGCCAATTGCGCTATGCCTATGTGTCGGGGCCGGGCACGCTCGACCCTTATGTGTCGAGCAGCGCGGTCGAGCTGGAGGTGATTCACCACCTGTACGACTCGCTCATCACCGTCGGTGAAAACTACGAGACGCGACCGATGATCGCGTCGAGCTACACCATTGCAGACGACGCCAAGACCTTCACCTTCAAGATCCGCAAGGGCGTGAAGTTTCATGACGGCAGCGTCCTGACCTCTGCCGATGTGCTCGCCTCTTTCGAGCGCTATCGCAAGATCAGCCCCAACGCGGTGATCTTCAGCGACGTGGCCAGCGCGACAGCGCCCGACCCCGAAACGTTCATCGTCAAACTCAACAAGACCAACTCGGTCTTCGTCGACATCCTGAAGAGCCCGGTGTATCCGTTCGTCATCTTGCCGGCCTCGCAAAAAGACAAGCCGGCGCGGGGTGCCGACGTGATCGGCAGCGGCCCGTTCAAGTTGGGCGAGTGGACCAAGGACAGCCACCTGGTACTCGAACGCTTCGATGGCTACACCGCCAACGAAAGCTACAAGGGCATCGACGGCTATGCCGGCAGGCGCATCGCTTACGTGGACTCGGTGCGCTACCGATTCATCCCAGAAGCCAATGCCCGTGTCGCCGCCTTGCAGGCCGGCGACGTCGATGTCGCAGCCAGCATCCCGCCCGAACTCGCCAAGCGATTTGCCAGCGACCCGGACATCCAGACGCAGACGGTGTTCCCGTATTGCATGCAGGTCTTCATCGTCAACAGCTCGCAAGGGCCGACGGCCAATCCGAAGATCCGCCAGGCCATCAACGCAGTGGTCGATGTCGAAGAAATCTCGACCGCGACCGGCCAGATCGCCAAGATGAACCACTCGCTGGTGTACCCGTTCAGCCCGTACTACCAGGGCGACAAGATGAAGGTCTACTACGACCAGAAAAGCCCGGACAAAGCCAAGAAGCTGCTGGCCGAAGCCGGCTACAAGAACGAGCCGATCACGCTGCAAACGACGTCGAACTACCCCAACTTCCGCACCTCGATCCTCGTGTTGTCGGAGTTGATGAAGGCGGCCGGCATGAACGTCAACGTCGACGTGGTCGACTGGACTACCAATGCCAGCAACATGCAGCGCGGCACCGGGACATGGAACGTGTCGACCACCAGCTTTTGCTCGAACCCATTGCTCGGTCCGCAGCAGTGGCGCACGATGTTCTACACCTTCCCGCAGGTGAAGAACGACGCTGTCCTCGATGCCGCTTACGAAAAGTTCTACACCTCGCTGGACGCTGGCAAACGCAAGGAAGCATGGGACGTCATCGAGAAGCAGGTGCTCGAACAGGCCTACATGATCAAGATCGTCGACATGGGCACGATCAACGCCTTCAACAAGAAGAAGGTCGATAACTTCGCGAGCTTCTATCTGCCGCGCTTCTGGAACGTCAGCCTGAAGTAACGGTGGCGCGCAACGTCATCTTCCGGCTGCTGCAGGCGATTCCGGTCATCGTCCTGGTCGCGATACTCGCGTTCGTCTTGATGCACATGCTGCCGGGCGACCCAGCGGTGGTCATGGCCGGCCCGGACGCATCGCCCGAAGCCATCGACAAGCTGCGTCATCAGCTCGGACTCGATCGTCCGATCTGGGAGCAGCTCATCGCCTGGCTGGGCAATCTGGCACGCGGCGATTTCGGGCAGTCGCTGATGCTGAACCAGGGCGTGTTCAGCGCGGTGATCGCCCGGCTGCCTGTGACGGTGTCGCTCGCGCTGCTGGCCTTTGCCATCACGGTGCCGGTCGGCATCGCGCTCGGCATCATCGCGGCCTACTACCGCAACACCTGGATCGATTCGGCCGTGATGGGCGTCGCGCTCATCGGCGTGTCGATCCCCAGCTTCTGGATCGCGATCATCTCGGTCATCGTCTTTTCGGTGGAGTTGCGCTGGCTGCCCTCTTCCGGCTATGCGCCGCTGTCGCAAGGCTTCGGCCCGTGGCTGCGATCGATGGTGCAACCGGCCGCCATCCTCGCCCTCTTCCAGATCGGCTACCTCGCGCGCATGACGCGCTCCAGCATGCTCGACGTGCTCGACCAGGACTACATCCGCACCGCGCGCGCCAAGGGTCTGAACGAGTGGGTGACTATCGGCAAACATGCCTTTCGCAACTCCCTGATGTCGGTGGTCACGGTGAGCGGCATCATCCTGTCGCTGCTCATCGGCGGCTCGGTCGTCATCGAGCAGGTGTTCGCGCTGCCCGGTATCGGGCGGCTGGTGGTGCAAGGGATCATGGCGCGCGACTACCCACTGATCCAGGGAACGATGCTGTTGCTTGGCTTCGCCTTCGTGCTCGTCAATGTCTGTGTCGACCTGGCCTACACGCTGGTCGACCCGCGGGTGCGCTATGACTGAGGCGGCGGTGCTGTCGAAATCAAATGGCAACGCACAGCCGGCAAGCGCGGCGCAGTTGCTCGCGCCCCGGCGAAAGCTGCGGCTGGTTCGCAAGCTCTTCAAGCACCGCTCGTTCGTGATCGGCTTGGTCATCATCACGCTGTTGGTGCTGGCCGCGATCTTCGGTCCGATGCTCACCGGTCTCGACCCGACTGCGATGCGCATGCGCAACCGCTTCAAGCCGCCATCGAGCACGATGCTCTTCGGTGCCGACATGTTCGGCCGCGACATGCTGACCCGCGTGCTGCAAGGCGCGCGGCTGTCGCTGTTCATCGGGCTTTCGGTGGCGCTGGCGTCGGGCATCGTCGGCGCCTTCATCGGCATCGCTGCCGGCTACTTCCGCCGCCTCGATTCGCCGCTGATGCGATTCATGGATGCGCTGCTCGCGTTCCCCGCCATCCTCCTTGCCATCGGCATCAGCGCAGCGCTCGGTCCGCAGACCACCAGCGTCATCGTCGCGCTGACCGTGGCTTACATACCGCGCACGGCACGCATCACGCGCGCCTCGACGTTGGTGATCCGCGAGATGGAATACGTCGAAGCGGCACGCCTGTCGGGAGCCGGCCATCTGCGCATGATCTTCCGGCACATCCTGCCCAACTGCATGGGGCCGCTGGTCGTTCAGCTGACCTTCGTTTTTGCTTACGCCATCCTAGCCGAAGCCGCACTCAGCTTTCTCGGCATCGGCCCGCCGCCGCCGGCGCCGAGTTGGGGAAACATCATCGCGGAAGGCCGTGACTATTCAATAGAGGCCTGGTGGATCATGTTGTTTCCGGGCTTGGCCATCAGCCTTGCTGCGCTGGGCATGAACCTGCTGGGCGATGGTCTGCGCGACGTGCTCGACCCGCGGCTGAAAGTGGAGGCCTGAGGTGGTGCCGGAACCGATGGGGCAACCCGAATCACCCGTGCTCGCAGTCAACAACCTGACCGTGGAGTTCCGCGGTGACGATGGCTGGGTCTCCGCCATTCGCGACGTGAGCTTCAGCATCGGCCGGCGCGAGTGCCTTGGCATCGTCGGCGAATCGGGCAGCGGCAAGAGCGTCAGTGCGCTGTCGATCTTGCGGCTGCACGCGCGTGCGACGAGCCGGATCTCTAGCGGCACCATCGTCTTCAACGATCGCGATCTCCTCAAGCTGCCCGAGCCACAGATGCGGCGCATCCGCGGTGCCGAGATCGCGATGATCTTTCAGGACCCGATGTCGTCGCTGAACCCCGTATTGACCATCGCCGACCAGATCATCGAGCCGCTGCGTCTGCATCAGGGGCTGACCGCAGCCGCGGCGCGAAAGCGGGCGATCGAGCTGCTGGGGCTGGTGCGCATTCCGGATGCAGCCCGGCGCATCGACGACTACCCGCACCGTCTCTCTGGCGGGATGCGCCAGCGCGTCGTCATCGCCATCGCCATCGCTTGCCAACCCAAGGTTTTGATAGCAGACGAGCCAACCACCGCACTCGACGTCACGATCCAGTCTCAGATCCTTCAGCTGCTTAAAGAGCTGCAGTCGGAGCTCGACATGTCGGTGGTCCTCATCACGCATGACCTCGGGGTGATTGCGCAGTTCGCGGATCGCGTGGTGGTGATGTACGCCGGCCAGGTGATCGAGTCGGCGCCGGTTCTGGAACTTTTCGGCAAGCCGCTGCATCCCTACACGGACGGCCTGCTGGCTGCCATTCCACGGCTGGATGGCGAGCCCGGCCGGTTGAAGTCGATTGCCGGCAGCATCCCCGATCCTTCAGTGCACATTCCGGGCTGCCGCTTCAGCCTGCGCTGTCCTGAGGCGCTGCCCG
>NZ_JASJXG010000078.1:0-13687 GCF_035018765.1 Variovorax sp. RTB1 | reverse complement strand
CGATTTCGACCGGGGGGCGTGGGGGGGCGGATGACATGGCGAGACGATATCGCATTCAGGCGCCGTCGGACGGCAGGTTCGCTGACGACGCGCACGGCCGATCCCGAGGATGATCGTCTCTCAACAGGACAACCCGTGAGCCATCCCCACATCGCAGCCGCACCCGACGATTCGCTGCTCGTCAAAGTCAAGTTCGCTGGCGTCGTGCTGGTCTGTCGCGATTGCGAAGAACGCAGCAACGGACCATCGAAGTTCAAAGCCAGGTCGGCACGCAAGGAGCTCAAGCGCGGCTTGGTGCAGTCGCCTGTGCGCCTGCGCATCGTGGAGTCGACCTGCCTCGGGCTGTGCCCGAAGAAAGCCATTGCGGCCACGGCAGTGGCGCCGGCGCACAAGTTGCTGGCGGCCGAGCTGTGCGACGAAGAAGACGCCCAAGCCTTTGCAGCCACCATCGCATCACACTTCGGGACATGACCCGTCCGCGCCTTTCGCCACAACCTCTCCCAGTCCTCTATTCATTTCGCCGCTGCCCGTACGCGATGCGGGCACGGCTCGCACTGCTGGCATGTGGTGAACGATGCGAGTTGCGCGAGGTTTTGCTGCGCGACAAGCCGGCCGATATGCTCGCCGCCTCACCCAAAGGCACCGTGCCGGTGCTGACACTCGACGACGGCACGGTGATCGACCAGAGCCTGGACATCATGCTGTGGACGCTCAGTCGCAACGACCCCGGCGGTTGGCTGCGGCCGTCTCACGGCACGCTCGACGATGCACTTGCGCTCATTGCCGAATGCGACGGGGATTTCAAGGCGCAACTCGATCGCTACAAATACCCGGCCCGCTACGACGCGGCGGAGGGCTTGGCCGATGGCGCGGCGCATCGCGATCGCACCATGCCGTTCCTTGACCACCTCGAAGACCGCCTTACTCGCGCACCTAATCTGGGGGGCGACAACGCGAGCCTGGCGGATGCGGCGCTCATGCCGTTCGTGCGGCAGTTCGCGGCGGTCGATCCGATATGGTTCGGTTCGCAGCCTCGCCCACGCCTTCGCGCATGGCTCAACGAATGGACCGGTTCCGCGCTGTTTATCCAGGCCATGCACCGCTATCCGCGCTGGACAGCCGGCACGACGGGCGAAGAGTTTCCACCGCGGTAACCATTCGGTGCCCGCACGCAGCCAAAACATCGACGGAGGCGTCTTGTGGCCCCCGTCCACCAAAGGCGACAAACAGGCAGTGCTTGGCCCCGAAAGGGAGGGGAAACCCGCAAGGCGACGCGGGTAATATCCTACCCCTCGAACCTTCGGCAGCCACATGCAATCTCCACTCAAAGTCGGTGTCATCGGTGTCGGTGCCATGGGCTTGGCGATGGCGACCAACCTGCATGGCAAAGGGTACGCAGTGCAAGCGCGTGACGTTGCCGACACGGCGATAGATGCTGCTGCCGCTGCCGGCATCGGCACCTGCAAATCGCCACGCGAACTTGCCGACTGGGCCGACCTGCTGGTCGTGGTCGTCGTCAACGCGAAGCAGATCGAAGAGGTGCTCTTCGGCGTCGACGGTGTCGTGAAATGCAGCCGCGGCGACAGTCACATCGATCGCGACAACGGCAACGGGAACGCACCGGTCGTGATGCTCTGTTCCACCGTATCTCCAATCGACAGCGCACAGTTCGGACACCGCCTCGCCGCCGTTGGCATCGCGACGCTCGACGCACCGATCTCCGGTGGCCCGGTGCGCGCAGCCAACGGCACGATGACCCTCATGCTGGCTGGCGACCAGCGCATCGTCAAGCGGCTCGACGGCGTACTGAACGACCTCGCATCGAAGGTCTTTTTCATTAGCGAAACGATCGGCGATGGCGCGAAGACCAAGCTGGTCAACAACATGCTCGCCGGCATCAACCTCACCGCGGGTGCCGAGGCATTGGCGCTGGGTCATCGGCTGGGGCTCGACCGCCAGCAGCTGTTCGACGTCATCTGCGCATCGAGCGGGGCCTCGTGGATTTTCGAAGACCGCATGGCGCGTGCCTTGCGCGACGACTATGCGCCGCGCGCACAGGCGCACATCCTGACCAAAGACGTCGGCCTCGCGGTCGACATGGCGGCAGGCGCAAGCATCGAGACGCCGCTGGGCGCTGCTGCATTGCAGATCTTCAAGGCGACGATCGCGGCCGGTTTGTCAGACGAAGACGACGCGGCCGTTATCAAGACGATAGACCCGGACTTCAACCGCGCAAAACAACGAGAGACGTCGCATGACTGAAGCCTCAGCATCTGCCGTCGAAGCGCGACCCGTCGCGGTTGTCACCGGGGCTGCCAGCGGCATCGGCGCTGCGACGATGGCTTTGTTGGTCAGCCGCGGCTGGCGCGTCGCGGGCATCGACATTGACGGCGCGACATTGAAGTCGACCGTTGATCGCATCAACGGCAAAACACCATCCGGCACCGACGTCTCCTCGATCGCGAGTGCCTTCGTCGCCGACGTTGCAGACGAGGCCGCCGTCGTCTCCGCCTTCAAGGAAATCGAATCGGCTTTCGGCACGATCCATGGCCTTGTCACCAGCGCGGGCATGGCCGACACGACGCCGTTCATGGATCTGACCGTCGACATCTTTCGCCGTGCCCACGACGTCAACGTCATCGGCACCTGGCTTTGCATGCGCGAAGCCGCGTTGCGCATGAAGCCGGGCGGTCGCATCTGCACTGTAGCCAGCGTGGCGGGCATTCGCGGCGGCGGCCTGTCGGGCACGGCAGCGTATGCAGCCTCCAAAGGGGCGGTGCTGGCGCTGACAAAGAACGCAGCACGCGCGCTGGGCGAACGCGGCATCAGCGTGAACACGGTCGCTCCCGGGGCAACAGAGACACCGATGATCGCGGCGCCGCTCGCCATCCCCGGCAACCGCCAGCGCCTCGAATCGATGAGCGTGCAGCAGCGCATCGCGAGCCCTGAGCAGATCGCCAACGCCATCGCGTTTTTGATCTCGCCCGAATCGTCGATCGTCACCGGCTCCACGCTGGTGGCCGACGGCGGCTTGCTGATGTATTGAGTGTCGAGTCCGCTTCAAGTGCCATCGTTTTTCACAAACCCATCAACAAAACCAGGAGACAAGCCATGACCATTTCCCGCCGTAAGTTTGTACAAGGGACCGCCGCAGCCAGCGGAATTGCGCTCGCCGCCACCCATCACATCGCGAGCGCGCAGACCGCCGAGTTCCAGATGAAGTGGGCCAGCAACATCCCCGTCACGCACCCGACCAACGTGCGCGTGAAAGAAGCGCTCGACCTCATCCGCAAGGACACCAACGGCAAGGTCGACATCCAGTTGTTTCCCAACAACCAACTGGGCGGCGACACCGACATGCTTTCGCAGGTGCGCTCGGGTGCCATCGACTTCTTTCCGCTGTCGGGCCTGATCCTGCAGACTCTGGTGCCGGTGGCCGGCATCAACGGCGTGGCCTTCGCCTTCAAGGACTACGCCACCGTGTGGGCCGCGATGGACGGCGACCTCGGCGCGCATGTGCGTGCAGCCATCACCAAGGCCAACCTGTATGTCTTCGACAAGCCGCTGGACAACGGCTACCGCGACATCACCAGCTCGACGCGCCCTATCGTCGTGCCTGAAGACTTGAAAGGCTTCAAGATCCGCGTGCCTGTGAGCCCGCTGTGGACCTCGCTGTTCAAGGCTTTCGGTGCATCGCCGACCAGCATCAACTTCGCCGAGGTTTATTCCGCCCTGCAGACCAAGGTGGTCGAAGGACAGGAGAACCCGCTGGCCATCATCGAGATCGCCAAGCTGTACGAAGTGCAGAAGTATTGCTCGATGACCAACCACATGTGGGACGGCCAGTGGATTTTGTCCAATACCAAGAAGTGGGCCGCGCTGCCAGCCGACATCCAGGCCATCATCACCAAGCACATCACCGAGAAGGTTGTGGCACAGCGCGACGATCTGCGCCGGCTCAACAACAACGTCGAGGTCACGCTGAAGGCCAAGGGCATGACCTTCAACACGCCCGACGTCGAACCGTTCCGCGCAACGCTGAGCAAGGCCGGCTTCTACAAAGAGTGGAAGGGCAAGTTCGGCGACGAGGCCTGGGGCAAGCTCGAAAAATACGCCGGCAAGCTCGTCTGAAGTCGTTCCATGCACCTTGAAGACGAGGCAGGCGCGGCCCCGGTCGCGCTGCGCCGCTTTCCTCGACTGGACCGGGGACTCGCGCTCCTGACGGAAATTCCGGCGGCGGCGCTGGTCGTGCTCGAAGTGGTCATCCTGCTGGCGGGCGTGATATCGCGCTATGTGTTCAACCAGCCGCTCACCTGGTCGGACGAACTGGCATCGATCCTGTTCCTGTGGCTGGCGATGCTGGGTGCGGTGATCGCACTGCGGCGCGGCGAGCACATGCGCCTCAGCACTTTTGTCGGACGCATGTCCCCCGCGGTTCGACCGTGGGTCGAGTCGCTGGCCTTGATGCTGGTCATCGTCTTTCTCGTCATGTTCCTGCCGGCTGCGCTCGAGCACATGGAACAGCAGTGGCCGGTGGTCACGCCAGCGCTCGAAATCCCGGACGGCATGCGCGTCGCGGCTATTGCCTGCGGCGCTGTGCTGATGCTGCTGATCGCGATCATCAAGCTGATCGAAAAATGCACATGGCGGCAGGTCGCGCTGGTGGTCGGCACCACGCTCGTGGTCGCGCTGGTGTTGTGGCTCGCAAAGCCGCTGTTCAGGCAACTGGGCAACCTGAACCTCGTGATCTTTTTCGTGATCGGCGTCGGCGCAGCCGTGGTCATGGGAACGCCGATCGCGTTCGCCTTTGGCGCGGGCACGGTGAGCTATCTGGCGCTGGCGACCAACACGCCGATGTCGATCGTCGCCGGGCGCATCGACGAGGGCATGTCGTCGCTCATTCTTCTCTCCGTGCCACTGTTCGTCTTTCTCGGCGCGCTGATCGAAATGACCGGGCTGGCGCGCGCGATGATTGAATTTTTGTCGTCGCTGCTCGGGCATGTTCGCGGCGGACTGCAATACGTGTTGCTCGGCGCGATGTATCTGGTTTCGGGCATCTCCGGCTCCAAGGCGGCCGACATGGCGGCGGTCGCACCGGCCCTCTTCCCCGAAATGAAGAAGAGAGGCAGCAAGGACGGCGACCTCATCGCGCTGCTCTCGGCCTCGGGCGCCATGTCGGAGACCATACCGCCGAGTCTCGTGCTCATCACCATCGGGTCGGTGACTGGCGTTTCGATTGCTGCGCTGTTCACGGGCGGCCTGTTGCCTGCGCTGGTCGGCATGCTGGCCCTTTGCGTGGTGGTCGCGTGGCAGACGCGCGGCGAGGACATGCGCGGCGTGCAGCGCGCCAGCAGGCGACAGATCGGCCGTGCGCTGCTGATCGCACTCCCGGCCCTCGCATTGCCTTTCGTGATCCGTACGGTAGTGGTCGAAGGCGTCGCCACGGCCACCGAGGTGTCGACCGTCGGCGTGGTCTACACGCTGCTCGCCGGCCTGTTGATCTACCGCCAGTTCGACTGGCGGCGCGTCTATCCGATGCTGGTCGAAACGGCTTCGCTGTCCGGCGCGATCCTGCTCATCATCGGCTGCGCAACCGCGATGGCCTGGGCGCTGACGCAATCGGGCTTCTCGCACCAGCTGGTGGATGCGATGCAGAGCATGCCGGGCGGCAAAGCCGGCTTCATGGCGGCGTCGGTCGTAGCCTTTGTCATTCTGGGCAGCGTTCTCGAAGGCATTCCTGCCATCGTGCTGTTCGGGCCGCTGCTGTTTCCGGCGGCGCGTGCGCTCGGCGTGAACGAAGTGCACTACGCGATGGTGGTGGTGTTCGCGATGGGCCTCGGGCTGTTCGCGCCGCCTTTCGGCGTCGGTTTCTACGCTGCCTGCGCCATCGGTCGCGTGGCACCCGACGAGGCGTTCAACCGCGTGTGGCCGCACCTTGCGGCGCTGCTGGTGGCGCTGATCGTCATCGCCGCGGTGCCCTGGATTTCGATCGGCTTCCTCTGAGCTTTCTGTAGCGTTCAGCCACCGGACGCGAGTTCCCGGCAGCGCTTCAGATTGCTATCGAAGCGCGGCGCAAGCCGCGGTTCGCACACGTCGCCGTTCGGAATGAGCCGGCACAGCCCGACCACCAGGAAGTCAGACACCGCTTCGGTACATGTCGCATAGCGAGTGAGCGCCGGGTTGTCCGTCGACTTGAAGCCCCACTGCTGCGAGAAGTCGAGCATGCGACCCATCGCGTCTTCGAAATAGTCGCGGTCGCGCTCGGACACGGCGCCTTCCATCTTGGGCAGCTCTTCATTCAAAAAGCCCATGGCTGCGCGTGGAAATTCGGCGGACGCTGCAGAACTCGACGGAGGCAACGGCTGGGCCCAGGCGAGCGGCGCAACCGAAGCGGCGAGCCAGAGCGCCGAGGCGGACAGCAGCCGCGGGAACACAAGGCGGACGGTCGATGATTTGATTCGCATGACGACGGATTTTGCTACGAGCACTCGCTACCATGCGCAACCGGCGCTCGACGCCGGATCAACGAAAAACATTGGAGACAAACCATGACATCTCTCACCCGGGTTCGCGCGGCCGCTGCGCTCGCAACCATGGCCGCACTCGCGACGCTGGCTGGCTGTACCGGCATGTCCACCACCACGCCGCAGCGACAACTCATGCTCGTCGCCAACGACGAAAAGCAGTCGTGGAACGATGCCGGCGCCGCGATCCTCGGCGCACCGGGCCGCGACACCGTGCAGGTGCTCGACATCGGCACCGACCCGCTGGCACCCATGTCACTGGTCTCGCTGCAGCTCGACAACACCGTGGTCGGCCCGCCCACCAACCTGGCGATCAACCCGACCGAGACGCTGGCGCTCATCGCCAACTCCGTCAACGTGGTGGAAGAGAACGGCGTCAAGAAGCAGGTGCCCGACAATCGCCTCTTCGTCATCGACCTGACGACGAACCCGCCCAAGCTCATCGACACGCTCGCCATCGGCAAGCAGCCTTCGGGGCTGACGATCAATCGCGCCGGCACGCTCGCACTGGTCGCCAACCGCGCCGACAACTCGGTGAGCGTGCTGCGCATCGCGGGCAAGCAGGTGACGCTGATCGACACCGTCGCGATGGGCGATTCGGTCGCGCACGTGCGCTTCACGCCCGATGGCCGGCGCGCGCTGGCGGCCAAGTTTCCAAGCCACAAGATCGCGCTGCTCGATGTCGCGGGTGAAAAGGTCAGCTACAACAAGGTCGACCTCGCGGCCGGTCTGTGGCCGTACAACGTCGACGTGACGCCTGACGGCAAGATCGCACTCACTGCGGACAACGGCAACTCCGGCGCGTCCGACGGCCAGATAGACACGGTGAGCGTGATCGACATGGAAGCCCAACCACCGCGCGTGATCGACAAGGTGGTGGTCGGCGATGGCCCCGAGGGGCTTGCCATCAGCCCGACCGGCCGGCACGCGGTGGCGGTGATCCTGCGCGGCAGCAATGCATCGAAGAGCGCATATTTCTACAACCGCAACGGTTCGGTCGTGCTGCTCAAGATCGACGGCAAGAAGGTGACGCGCGGCAACGAGGTCGAAGTCCGCGGCCTGCCCGAGGCGGCCGTGTGGAGCGCAGACGGCAAGTACCTCTACGTCGGCAACTTCATCGATCAGGACATCAGCATCTTGCGCATGGACGGCGACACGCTGGTACCGACGGGCAGGTCGTTCGCACTGCAGGGCCATCCGGCCGCGATGAGGAGCAAGACCAACTGATGGCACGAAACAAGGCCGCGGAGCGCGCGCCGCGGATGGTCGAGCGCGGCATTTTGTGCGTGCTGATCGGGGCTGCGGTGCTGCTGGCGCCGCGCTTTTTGCCGCCGTCGAATCTCATGAATACCGTGGCCGGCGCTTCGGTGGTCGGCTGGTTCGCGGTTGTGCTGGGCGCGACACTCATCGTGGTTGACCTGATATCGCGCAGCCGACATCGCAAGTAAGCTCCCGTTCTCCAAAAATCAGTCCAACAGGAGACATCCGATGGAAAAAACCCTCCCAATATCGAAGCAACCGGCGCAACCGGCGCAGCCGGCGGGGCTCGCTTCAGCGAGCGAAGAATCCACGTACCACAAGGTCACGGTCCGCCTCGTCCCGTTTCTTTTTCTTTGCTACGTGGCGGCGTATCTCGACCGGGTGAATGTCGGCTTTGCCAAGCTCGGCATGTTGGCCGACCTGCAGTTCAGCGAGACGGTCTACGGCCTCGGCGCCGGCATATTCTTCATCGGCTATTTCATCTTCGAGATACCGAGCAATCTCATCCTGCATCGCGTCGGTGCCCGCATGTGGATCGCACGCATCATGATTTCGTGGGGCGTCATTTCGTCCGCGATGATGTTCGTGCAGACGCCCACGCAGTTCTACATCGCGCGCTTTTTGCTGGGCGTATCGGAAGCAGGCTTCTTCCCCGGCATCATTCTTTATCTCACCTACTGGTACCCGGCAGCGCGGCGCGGCCAGATCATCTCGATGTTCATGACGGCAGTGGCCGTCGCGGGCGTCATCGGCAGCCCGCTCTCTGGCTGGATCCTGCAGACCATGGGCGGCGTGAGCGGCCTTGCGGCCTGGCAGTGGCTCTTCTTGCTCGAAGGCATCCCGTCGGTGCTGATCGGCATCTGGGTCATCTTCTATCTCGACGACTCGATCGAGAAGAGCAAATGGCTCGACGCTGGTGAAAAGGCCATGCTGGCGCGTAACGTCGCAGCCGACAACATCGGCAAGGTCGCCACGTCGGCCGCCGAAGGGTTGAAGAATCCGAAGATCTGGCTCATGGCGCTGATCTACTTTTCGTTCGTGATGGGCCTCTACGGCGTCAGCTTCTGGCTGCCCAGCATCATCAAGGCGATGGGCGTGAAGAGTGCGCTCGACATCGGTTTGCTGACGGCCATCCCATGGATTGCCGGGGCTGTCTGCATGGTGCTGGTCGGACGTCGGTCTGACCGCACCGGCGAGCGCCGCTGGCACATCATCGTGCCGGCGTTCCTGGGCTGCATCGGCTTCATCCTGAGCGTGCAGTTGGCGTCGAACACCGTGCTTGCCATGGCATCGCTGACGCTGGCCACGGCCGGCATCCTGGCGACGCTGCCGCTGTTCTGGAGCTTGCCCACCGCCCTGCTCGGCGGCACGGCGGCAGCAGCGGGCATCGCGCTCATCAACTCCTTCGGCAACCTGGCGGGCTTTGTCAGCCCTTACATGATCGGCTGGATCAAGGACATGACGAAGAGCACCGACAACGGCATGTACATGCTGGCCGGCGCAATGCTGATCGGTGGTTTGCTGGTTTGGTTTGGCGTGTCCGCGCGCGAGGTCGAAAGAAAATAGCCCGGGCTTTCAGCCCTTGCGTCGAACCCGCTTGAAGAGTTCGACGCCCGCCAGCACGATGGCGCCAGCAACGAGGCCGATGCCGGCGTTCACCAGCATCGAGCCGATCGTGCCCAGCACGCCCGCAGTGGCAGCCCAGGCCTCGACCGCATGGCCGAACGCCGGTACGCCGTGCACCAAAATGCCGCCGCCGACCAAAAACATCGCGACGGTACCTGCGACGGACAAGGCCTTCATGAGCCACGGCGCTGCGACCAGAATGCCGCGTCCCAGGGCCTGCGCACCGGAACCCGGGCGCTGCGTCAGGTAAAGCCCCGCATCGTCGAGCTTGACGATGCCGGCGACCAGGCCGTACACGCCGATGGTCATGATCAGCGCGATGCCCACGAGCACCGTCAACTGCGTGACGAAAGGCTGACCCTGCACCGTGCCGAGAGTGATCGCGATGATTTCTGCAGACAGGATGAAGTCGGTGCGAACGGCGCCCTTGATCTTGTCTTTCTCCACCGCCACGACATCGACGGACGTGTCCGCGACGGCCTTCTCGTGGCGCGATGTGTCGGCAGCGTGTTCGTCCTTGTGCAGGAACTTGTGGGCGAGCTTTTCGCAGCCCTCGAAGCACAGGAAAGCCCCGCCCACCATCAGCAGCGGCGTGACCAGCCATGGCAACCAGGTGCCGATCGCCAATGCCGCCGGCACCAGGATCGCCTTGTTGATTAACGAGCCCTTGCACACGGCCCACACCACCGGCAATTCGCGATCGGCCTTCACGCCGGACACCTGCTGCGCATTGAGCGCGAGGTCATCGCCCAGCACGCCAGCCGTTTTTTTGGCGGCGACTTTGGTCAGTAGCGAAACGTCGTCGAGCACCGATGCGATGTCGTCGATCAGCAGGAAAAGACTGGTGGCCATGGCGCGCCTTAAAAGCTGCTCAATGCAATGCCGGCCACCGCTGCCAACGACGCGCCGAAGATGGTCAGTCCGAGAGCCCGTCGGCGCGTGGTCAGAACCCACAGCGTGACGCCCGAGAGCGACAAGAAGATCAGGCTGCCAGCCAGCGTGTCGATCAGCAGAATCCATGCGATCGGCATGCCGCTGCCCTTGTGCATGCTGGTCAACGTCGCGACGATGCCATTGCGCGTGGTGTTGATGCCGATCGACCGATTGCCCTGCCAATAGTCGGCCTGAGTGGTCTCGTTCGGGCCGCCAAAATTGAAGACCCAGTGCGCGGGCTGAGTCAGCGCGGGTGCCGACTTGTCGCTCTTGTCGGCCCACGGCACCGGGCGAGCGTCCTCGATGCGGCTGGAGCTGGGCGGCCCGTCGGTGCGCAGCGCGGTCACGAGCCAGGCGCTCATTGCCTCGGGCGTGTCGGGCACCGGATCGGGAAGCGCCAATTGCGCACGTGAGCGCTCCTGCGCCTGCGGCAGCTTCAGCACGTTGCGGTGATTCAGGAAGATGCCGCTGAACCCCATCAACAGGCCCAGCACGGCACCCCACAGGCCGAACCAGCCATGCGTTCGACGAATCCAGCGAACGACGTCGGCCCGGCGCTGGTGGTCTGCAGCAGCGGCGGTGGCGGCCATCAGACGACCGGGCGCTTCAACCGAATTTCTTCGATCTTTACCGCGCCGAGCGCGGTGGTCTTGAGCGTTTTCATCTCGCGCTTGAAGCCGGCGAGTTCGTGGAAGCGCATTGCACGTTCGTTGCGGACCGGCACCCATATCGTGACGACCGTGCAGCCCTCTTCTTCCAGGCCGTCGCGGGCCGCATCCCACAGCATGACGCCAACGCCTTCGTCCCAATGGCCGGGCTTGACGTAGATCGACCAGATCTCACCGGTGGTCGAAGGCGTCTTGGCGTCGCGTGAGCGGTCGTAGCCGACGAAGCCGACGATTTCTTCGCCATCGTCGGTCGTGCTCACCGCGACCTGCACTTGCGGCTCGCTGAACTCGATGGCTTCACGCCACTTGGCTTCGCGTGTGGTGGGCGCCAGGGCGCGCAACTGGTCTTCCGGCAGGATGCCTTCGTAGGCGGCCTTGGCGGACAGGGCATGGACTTCGGCGATGGCTTTGGCATCGGCCATGACGGCGGGACGAACTTCGTAATCGGACATGGATCGGGGCAGTGACTGGTAGACCCGCTATTGTCGCCGCGCCGCTAAACTCCTCAGTCGCATCCGCATTACCAGGAGAGTCAGATGGCTAAAAGTCAGCAGCGCAGCAGCAAGGAAACCAAGAAACCGAAGAAGGACACCTCGCCTCCCAAGCCACCGGCAGTGGGCGGCGAACCCGTGCGCGCAACCGTCACCACCGCGGTGATTCCGCGCGGCAAGCTCAAGAACAAGTGACCGACGAGGCGGCACCGCCGGAGTCGCTGCCTGCGGAAGCGGCGGTGCCCGTCAAGAAGTCAGCGCAGCCGCACAACCCGCTGCACGGGTTGACGCTCGAGGCCATCGTGACCGCACTGGCCGACTACTACGGCTGGGAAAGCTTGGGGCAGCAGGTTCCAGTGCGTTGCTTCACCGTCGACCCGAGCGTCGGGTCGAGTCTCAAGTTTCTGCGCAAGACACCGTGGGCGCGCGACAAGGTCGAAAGCCTCTATCTCTTCATGTTGCGCGACCAGAAGCGCGAGCAAAAGCTCGAGCAGGAGCGCTCCCGGCCGCCCGGCTGAGGCTTGCTAGATGAAGGTGCGCATCGAGCCTGACGGGTTCGGCTTCGACGCCGATGGCGAGTCGACGCTGCTTCAGTCGGCCGATGCGGCCGGCATCGAGTTGCCGAGTTCATGCCGCAACGGCACCTGCCGGACCTGCATCTGCAAACTGCTGGCGGGCCGGGTGCGCTACCGGATCGAATGGCCTGGCGTCAGTGTCGAAGAAAAAGCCGAGGGCTGGATCTTGCCTTGCGTGGCGGAGCCGCTGAGCGACGTCAGCCTCGACGTGCCGTTTGCGGTGCTGGCCGTTTCGCCTCGCTGAATCGCTGCCCTGTTCAGTTCTTCGGCTCGACTTCTTCCGGCACGACCGGCGAGGCGTTTGTCGACGCGATGCGGTCGCGCTGCGCCAGCGACGGGAACAACCGGAACCACGTCAGCGCCACGAGCACCGTACCGACGCCGCCCGCCACCACCGAACCGACCGGCCCGAGCAGGGCAGCAGTTGCCCCCGACTCGAACTCGCCGAGCTGATTGCTGGCGCCGATGAAGATCGAATTGACCGCACTCACGCGGCCGCGCATGGCATCTGGCGTATCGAGTTGGACCAGCGTCTGGCGGATCACGACATTGACCATGTCGGCGCCGCCCGAAACGGCCAGCGCGATCAGCGACACGACGAAGCTCTTCGAGATGCCGAACACGATCATGCAGATGCCGAAGAGCCCGACCACCAGCAGCAACGTGCGCCCGACATGCCGCTCGATCGGCCGGCGCGTGAGCATGATCGACATCACCAGCGCACCCACCGCCGGCGCGCCGCGCAGTAGCCCGAGGCCCCACGGGCCGGTGTGCAGGATGTCGCGCGCGTAGATGGGCAGCAGTGCCACGGCACCGCCCAGCAGCACCGCGAACAGGTCGAGCGACACGGCACCGAGCACGCTCTTGCGCTTCCAGATGAAGTCGACGCCCGCCAGGACCGTGGCAACCGTGGTCGGTTCGCGCGGCGCCGGCGTGTAGGCATAGCGCAGCCGCACGACCAGCAAGCAGCCGACGACGAAGCAAAGCACGCTGGCGCCATAGACAGCGCCGACGCCGAGGATGAACAGCAGACCGCCAAGCGCAGGCCCGCCGATGATCGCGCCCTGCATGCCGGCCGAGCTGAAGGCCATCGCACGCGACAGCATCGTCGGTGGCACCAAAAGCGGCGTGAGCGCCTGCTGTGCCGGCATCTGGAACGCACGCACGGCGCCGAGCACCAGCGACAGGCCCAACAGCAACCCACGTGAATCGTGATGCGACTGATGCGCCGTCAACAGCGCCAGCGCCACCAGCCCCTGCACGGCGAAGCATGCCGCCACGATGCGCCCGCGGTGATGCCGGTCGACCACGTGGCCCGCGTAGAGCGCCAGTACCAGCGCCGGCACGAATTGATAGAGCCCGACCAGGCCCAAGTCCCAGGCGCTGGCGGTGAGGTCGTACATGTGCCAGCCGATGGCGACCAGCAGCATCTGCGACGCCGCCGTACCGAAAAGTCGCGCGACCCACATGCGCATGAACGGGCGCTGGCGCGTGAGATCGGAAAAACCGGGAGGAGAAGTCGCTGCCAAGCCTTGCGCAGGGGCGGAAGCAGGGGCGGAAGCGGTACCGGGCATGACAGCCGAGGATAGCCGAGGCGATTGAGGCTGGCG
>NZ_JASJXG010000077.1:0-13731 GCF_035018765.1 Variovorax sp. RTB1 | reverse complement strand
GACCCACCCACCCCGATGATTCCGCTCAGGCCGTGCTTCGCATGGAATTCGAGCGCGCACTTGACGGAGCCTTCGATCATCACGGCCTGGCACTTGCCTTCGTGCTTCAGGTCGCGTACTTCCTGGATCGTTTTCCCAGCCGCCCTGGCGACGGCTTCGGGCGTGATCTCGGCGCTCGAATCGGACGACTCACGGATGCTCGCATCGAGATGGACCACATCCACGCCCTGTGACTCCAGCACGTCACGAATGTATTTCGCGTCCACCGCCTTGGTGTCCAGCGTGATGATCATCAGTACCTTGGGTTTGCTGCTCATTTTCTTGTCTCCTTGTGTCGCATGACACGGTCAAAGTGCGGGGCCGTCGAAGTGCGGCTTATCGCGGGTTTAAAAATTGTTTTGGGCTGCGCTACATCGCGGCAGACACCTTCATCTCTTCGGCAAGACGCACGAAGAAGCCGATGCTCTTGGGGTTGGCCATCGCATCTGCACTCGCGACCTTTTCGGGCAGAGCCCCGAGCAGAAGCTTGCGCACAGGCACTTCCATTTTTTTGCCTGTCAGCGTTCTCGGAATTTCGCTGACCTGGTAGATCTCGTTGGGCACATGCCTCGCAGAGGCCTTGCTGCGAATCTGTTGGGTGATGCGCGACTTCAGGACGTCGTCCAGGACTTCGCCGGGCCCCAGCACCACGAACAGCGGCATGAAGGAGGGTCGCCCGAGGTACTCCAGGTCGACCACCAGACTGTCGCGGATCTCCGGCAATTCTTCGACCACTCTGTAGATCTCGGCCGTGCCCATTCGGATGCCGTGTCGATTGATGGTCGAGTCGGAGCGTCCGTAGATCACCGAGGTACCGCGGTCCGTGAAGCGGATCCAGTCACCGTGGCGCCAGATTCCCGGATACATCTCGAAGTAGCTCTCGCGGTAGCGTCGGTGCTCCGGGTCTCCCCAGAAATAGATCGGCATCGAAGGCATGGGTTTGGTGATCACAAGCTCGCCGACCTCTTCGATCAGCGCGTGTCCGGTTTCATCGAACGCATACGCGGCAACGCCGAGCTCGCGACATTGGATCTCACCGGCAGTCACAGGCAGGATCGGCGCGCAGGCGACGAAGCCCGAAGCGATGTCCGTACCACCGCTGATCGATGCCAGCCAGAGGTCCGGCTTGACGGCGTCATAGACCCAACGGTAAGCGTCGATGGGCAAGGGCGAGCCCGTGGCGTTGATCGCGCGCAGGCTCTTCAAGTCGACAAGATCACGGGGCCGCAGGCCTTCCTTCATGCAGTTGATCAGGTAGGCGGCCCCGCAGCCCAACAAGGTGACCTTCTGTTCGTCGATGAAGCGCCAAAGCGAGCTCGTCTCGGGCCACGCCGGATTGCCGTCGTAAAGCACGATGCTCGCCCCGGTCAACAGCGCACCCAGTTGCAGGTTCCACACGATCCAGCCGGTGCCGCCAAGGAACAGCAACCGATCGCCAGGGCGCAGGTCGTGCTGCAGCGCCATGGTTTTCAGGTGCGTCAGCACGATGCCGCCCTGGCTGTGCACGATGGCCTTGGGCAACCCCGTGGTGCCCGACGAATAGACGATCCACAGCGGGTGGTCGAATGGCAGCCTTTCGCACTGCAGTTCTGCATCGGCCGCGACCGCCTCTTGCCAGCTCGATCGGTTCCGCCAGGCCGGGGGCTTGTGGGATGCGGCCCGGCAGATGGGCCCCGCCACGTGAATGACGTGTTGAACGGTCGGCAGTTGCAGCAGCAACTCTTCGACCAGTTCACGGCGGTCATGAACTTTCCCGTTGTAGCTGTAGCTGTCCACAGCCAATAGCACCTTGGGCTCGATCTGACGGAACCGATCGAGGACGACCGAAGCGCCCATGTCTGGCGCGCAGCTGGACCAGATCGCGCCCAGACTGGCACATGCCAAGAACGCAACCACCGTCTCGGCGCGATTCGGCATGTACGACGCCACGCGATCGCCCGCGCCGATCCCCAGGCCGCGCAGCCGGGCTGCGAGTGCTGCCGTGTCGCGCTTCAGGTTTGCCCAGGACACCTCGTGCGTGCCGGTGTCCTCGCTGCGTGCGATCAGGGCAGGCCGCTCTTCGCTGGTCTGACGAAAGACGTGCTCTGCGTAGTTCAGGCGTGTGTTGGGAAACCATTGAGCGCCGGGCATCGCGACCGTGCCCAGCACGGGCTCACAGCTGCCATCGGCCTGCACATCGAAGAAGTCCCAGATCGACTGCCAGAAGGCCTCGAGCTCATCGACCGACCATCGCCACAACGCGTCGTAGCTGTCGAACTTCAAACCCCTGTCGGTCGCCAGCCACGCCATGTAAGCAGCGAGTCGCGTCGGCTCGATCTGGTCGGGCCGCGGGGTCCAAAGGACTTCAGCAGCGGCGTGGGCGGTAACCGCGGGGTTCATCTCAACATCTCCAGAAGCCGGTCCACACCACTGATCGAAAGATGGGGCCGGCTCGCAACGGGCAGACGCGCGAAGTCCTCGGCGCTGCTCAATCCCGTATGGACGCCCACCGACATCGCACCACTGCGCAGTGCCATGGCGTTCTCCAGGCTGATGTCGTCGCCGACGATGGCCATCTGAGCCGGCTTCAAGCCACCCAGGCGTCCGCTCGCACACACCAGGGCCTGGGCCGATGGCTTCCCGACGACCACCGCTTTTTTACCCGTGACGCTGCCCACGGCCGCTGCGAGCGCGCCCGAGATGCCCAGCGCGCGACCTTCGCGACTGGCCACGACGGCCGCCTTGGAGACGGTATAGAACGCCGCGCCGGCCCACACCGCGCGACAGGCCGCCTCAAGATCGCCGAGCGCGAAGTCCGGATGCCAGCCGATGAGCACGGCATCGGCATCGTCTGCCCGTGCAGGAGAGCGCACCACGTCGAAACCGGCCTCGACCAACGGCTTCCAGACGCCTTCGCCGCCCAGCACCAGAATCCGCTTATAGCGTCGCCGCGAAAACAGATCGACAGCCACGCTGACTGGCGTCAACGTGTGTTGTGGATCCAGTTCGATGCCGATCTGCGTCAACGCTTGCGACAGTTGTTGAGGGGTCTTGGTGCTCCCGTTCGTGAAGCCGACATGAGGGATTCCGCGCTCACGCAACAGCGCGAGCAGTTCGCAGGCGCCAGGAAGTGCTTGATAGCCATTGAGCCGTTTGTCTGCGAGTGCCAGAGTTCCGTCGATGTCGAAGACAAAGCCACGCACGTTGGCCAAAGTGGGCGCTGGTGAGATTTCCGCCGCGGCCGCCATAACGTGCGTCGTGCTCGGATCCTTCGCACTCATGCCGCACTCCCTGCCGGGACGGCTGGCTTGCTCGCACGAAGCTCAAGAAGAAAACCATCGCGCTCGATGCGTGCATGGCTCACGTCGGGCCGCTTGGACAACTCGCTGACCAGCCGCTCGACCGGGCTGGCCACGGCGCTGTAGTGCTGGCGACACGGTCCTGCCGCCACCATCGCATCCACCTGTTCTGCCGGCATCGTGGCGCGCAGCAGAAATTCCTCGTCGGAGAGCCTGGAGTCGAAACGGCGGCGCATCTCGGAGAGCTCGGGCATCGCACTCTGCTTAGCCAGTTCCTTTGCACGAGGCAGTTGCTCAATGCGGTCCCGCACGTTCGGGTCCATTGGCGCGGGCGGCGTGCCGAATTTGCCGATCACGTACCGGATGACCTCGTCAGGCACGTTGGCATAGCGTTCGGGAGCCAGGACGTTCATCACGGCCTGCGTTCCGACCACTTGCGAGAACGGCGTCACCATGATCGGATAGCCCAGTTCGCGGCGCACACGCTCCACTTCGTCGTAGACCTCCGGAAGGCGATGCTCTTGGCGCATCTCGCGCAACTGGCGACGCATGGTGCCGATCATTCCGCCCGGCAGCTGGTGCTGGAAGTAGCGCATGTCGTACTCCTGCGGCACACCTGGCGGCAAACCTTCGGCAGCGGCCAGTGCAGCGAAGTAGCTGCTGACGCGTCCCGCCGCCTTCATGTCGAGATCGACGGAGACGCCTTGGCTCTGCAAGTTGGCCACGATGTTCTCGATCGCGGGCTGGCTGCTGCCGTTGCCCAGCGGCCGCGTCGCGGTGTGCAAGGTTTCCACGCCCAGCGCGGGCGCATCGGCGTAGGTGAACGGAGCGAGTCCGATGGTGCAGTGCGAATGCAGTTCCAGCGGCTTGCCGGCCAAGGCCTTGTGTAACGCAGGCAGCAGGGTGCGCGCACGCTCCGGCGTCAGCAGCCCACCCGGGTCCTTGAGGTAGACGCGCGTTATGGCTGGCACCGCCGCCAGCTTGCGTGCAGCTTCTGCGAAGTGGGCATCGTCGTGAATCGGGCTCACGGTGTAGACGAGCGCACCTACGATCTCGCGGGCGCCGGCGCCAGCGATGGCGGTCGCGCTGTCGATGACAGCCTGCATGTTGTTCATGGGATCCATCACCATGAAGCGCTCGATGCCGTTGTTTACCAACAGCCGGTATGAGAGGGCCATCAGTTCCGGGTGCGCCGTCTCCCACGAGATGAAGCGCATGCCGGTCGACAGGAAGCTCAACGGCGTGCGCGGCATGCGCGCCTTCATGAGGCGGATTCGCTCCCAGGGATTTTCCTTGTGGAAGCGCACTGTCACGGCCATGTGCGTGCTGGTCGAGAAGTCGATCGCGCGGTAGCCCACGCGGTCCATGTCGGGCGCGATCTCCAACATCATGCCGGTACGCAGGCCCACGGCGCCCCACAGGCTCTGGTTGCCGTCTCGCACCGTGGTGTCGATGAAGTCGAGTCGAGTCGATGTCATGAAGGTCTCCTTGGGGTCAGGCGTGTGCGGTTGGGCCGAAGACGGCGGCGCCGTCGCCGGCCAGGAAGCGGCCGAGGAAGCCTGTGTCGAAACCGCCTTCGACAAACTCCGGCGTTGCGAGAACGGCGCGGTGCAGGGCGATGTTGTTCAAGACGCCATCGATGCGAACTTCCGCCAGCGCACTTTCAAGACGCCTTCGCGCTTCATCCCGGTTGGCACCTGTTGCAATGACCTTCGCGATCATCGAGTCGTAGTACGGCGAAATCATGGCGCCAGCCTCCATGTGCGTATCCACGCGAACGTTTGCCTGGGTCGGAAAATGGACAGCAGTGATGCGGCCCGGCGCGGGCCGGAAGTCGTGCGTGGGATCCTCGGCATTGATACGGCATTCGATGGCGTGCCCCGTCAGGCGCACGTCGGCCTGCCCCAGGCGCAAGGGATGGCCCTGCGCAACGGCCAGCTGTTCTGCGATCAGGTCGAGGCCGCTGATCTGCTCCGTCACAGGGTGCTCAACCTGGATACGTGCATTCATTTCCAGGAAGTAGAAGCGCTGCCGCGCCAGGTCGACCAGGAACTCGATCGTGCCCAGGCTGCGGTAGTGGATGTGCTCGGAGAAGCGGATGGCGGCCGCGTGCAGGTCGCGGCGCATGGCGTCGGTCAGATGCGGTGCGGGTGCTTCTTCGACCAGCTTCTGATAGCGGCGCTGGACCGAACAATCGCGGTCGCCGATGTGGATCACGCTCACGCCGTCGCCCAGAATTTGCACTTCGACGTGGCGCCCCTGGGTGACGAAGCACTCCACGTAAACGCGTCCGTCGCCGAAGGCTGCAAGGGCTTCGGAACTCGCGAGATCAAACAGCGCCGTCAGATCTTCTGGCGTATTGGCGCGCTTCAGGCCGCGGCCACCACCACCACCCACAGCCTTGATGAGAACCGGGTAGCCAATCTGCTCGGCCATGGTGAGCGCGGCCGGCAAGCTGTTTACCTGCCCGCCGGGCGCGATCGGCACCTCCGCCTGTTCAGCGCAACGACGTGCCTCGAGCTTGTTTCCCACCTGCTCGATCTGGGCAGAAGTTGGGCCAATGAAAATTAATCCGTTCTCTTCGCAAGCTGCGGCAAATTCCGCGCGCTCCGAGAGAAATCCGTATCCCGGATGAATGGCCTGAGCGCCGACGCCGCGCGCAGCCTCGATCAGTGTCCCGATCCGCAGGTAACTGTCGGTCGCGCGCGCTGGTCCGATGCAGACCGCACGATCTGCCAGCCGGGCTCCCACGCTGTCGCGATCGGCGGTGGAGACTGCCAGCACCGACTCGATACCCAAGCGCTTGAGCGTTCGGATGATGCGCACCGCGATCTCACCGCGGTTCGCGACCAGAACGCGGCGGATCGGTCCGTCGATCGCCAGCTCGTCTGCCGTTTTCACGACCGTGCTCACGCTGGACGAACCCGCATCAGTACCTGGTCGTACTCGACCAGGTCACCATCACGTGCCAGCACTTCGACCACGGTGCCGACCAGTCCTGCAGAGATCGAGTTCATCAGCTTCATGACCTCGATGATTCCCACGGCCGTGTTCTCGTCGATTCGCTCACCCACCTTGACGAAAGGATCGGAACCGGGCTTTGGTGCGCCGTAGAAGGTGCCGAGCATTGGCGCGCGGATCTCCAGGAGAGACGGGTTGGCAGCAGGCGTTGGGCTTTGCTGCACAGGCGCTACGGGCGCCGCAGCCAGTGCAACGCGAGGCACGGCCGCCGGCGTGCTCATCGGCAGAGTCGTGGAACTCGTTCCTATGCCATTGCGGCGGAGTGACAGCTTGATCCCCTCTGCTTCAAGCTGGAGCTCGTCGAACTGCGAACTGTCCAGCAGCTGCAACAGACGCTGCACATCTTCGTGGGAAAAACTCATGAACTTGACTCCTTGAAGGCGCGGCGAGCACCGCCCGGAAAAGAAGGAGCCACGGCAGACGACAGCCGGGGGCGGCCGTCGCGCACTTGTCTCCTGTCTTCTTGTTGTCCCGGCCCGTGGATGGTCCGGGGGATGGGGAAAGTATTGGCGTGCACCGTAGCCGGCGGGTAGCATCGCGCACCAGCTTTTCTCCTGGTGAAACTTACCTGCTTTGGAGACACCGTATGCGCGACTACAAGGTCAAGACAATCAGGGCACTGGATCGAGGTCTCGAAGTGCTCGCGCATTTGCATCAGGCGCGTGCGGCCAGCCTGCACGATCTCTTTCTCGCCACCAGCTTGCCGAAGGCCACGCTGACCCGAGTTATCCTGACTTTGGAGCGCCGGGGCATGGTTTGGCAACGGCTGGCCGACGGGGCATACATGGCGAGTCACACCCTGCAGCAGCGCGCGCCGCAACTCAATGACGAGAACTATCTGGTCGAAGTCTCTTCACCTGTAATGGAGCGCCTTTGCAAGAAGGTCAATTGGCCGTCCGTGTTGGCGGTTCCAAGGCTTGATTGCATGGAGGTTATCGAGACCAATCGGCCCAAGTCTTACTTCTCGAACGTGCCGGTAGGACCCATCGGTTTCAGGATCAACATGCTGCGTTCCGCAACTGGGCGCGCTTACATCGCATTCTGCAGCGAGAGTGAGCGCAAGGCCATGATTCAGCGTCTGGCGAGCAGCAACGAACCGGGCAACTTCATGGCGCGCAAGCCGGCCATGGTGGAACGCCTGCTCGAAGAAACACGTCGTCTGGGGTACGGGCACAGGACGCCGGATTTCGGTGGGCATTTTGAACAGAACCGCCGCGACTGGAACGATGGCAGAGACTCGATCGCGGTACCGATCTGGATCAATGATGAGGTGATCGCAGCGATCAACCTCACATGGATGCACAAAGTAGCCACTGTTCAAGACATGGTCAGAGCGCACCTGCCGCTTCTCACGGCGGCGGCAAGAGACATTTCCACACGGATGCTTGCGGAGTGAGGGTGGCGGAGAAGGTTGGGCGCATTCACACTCATCTCGCACCCGTGTAGTTTCAGGATTCAGCGCGCTTCAGTTCACGTCAAACCAGATGCCCACTCGCCAACGCCGCCGCAGCAGAACGCGTCTCCACCCCCAGCTTCTCGAAGATGTGCTCCAGGTGCTTGTTCACCGTGCGCGGGCTCATGCCCAGGATGTCTCCGATGTCGCGGTTGGTCTTGCCCTTGGCGAGCCATGACAGCACCTCGGTTTCGCGCGGCGTGAGCGCGGCTTCGGTGAGGCGCGCCAATGCGGCGGGGCCTTCTTTGTGCAAGGCCAGCAGCAGCATGGTTTCGCCCAGCGTGGCCGCGCCGAGGTTGCGCACCGACAGCCGCGTGCCGCCTGCGGTGGTGACGACGCGCGTGCTGCCGTGGACCAATGAGTCTTCGAGCGCCGCCGGCAAATGACCGGGCTCGGCGGGCTCGCCGAGCGCATGCAGCCACAGCGCGGCTTGCGGTGAGCGCCAAGCCAGCCGGCCGCGCGTGTCGACGAACACCACGCCCATGCCAGCCACATCGACGGCGTCGCGCGCCATCCGGGTGATGCGCGCGTTACGGGCATGCGTGTGCAGTCGCGCCAGCACCTCCTGCGCACGAATCGGTTTCACCACATAGTCGACACCGCCGCTGGCAAAGCCTTCGACCACGTCGTGCGTCTCCGACATGCCGGTCATGAACAAGACCGGGATGTGCGCCAGCGCCGGGTTGGCCTTGATGCGGCGGCAGGTCTCGAAGCCCGAGAGGCCCGGCATCATGCCGTCGAGCAGGATGGCGTCGGGTACCACGAGTTCGAGCCGCTGCAGCGCCGATTCGCCGTCCGCCGCGACCAGCACGGTGTAGCCGCTGGCCTCCAGCGTGTCGCACAACATGCCCAGGCTGCTCGGTGCATCGTCGACCACCAGCACCACGGGGCGGTCGGCTTCAGGAATTGGGGGCATGGACCTCCTCGGCAAGTGCGTTCTTGAAACTGTCGAGATCGAAGCGAGCCACCATGCCGCGCAGATGCGTGCAGGTGGCGGCCAGGTCGGGGTGCGCCGCTGCGAGCCGGTCTAGCGCCTGCTGCAGGCCGCGCACATGGCCGACCTGAACCAGCCGCATGAGTTCGTGCCGCGCTTCTTCGGGCAAGGTCAGCAACTCGGGCGCGGCTTCTGCCGATGTCTGCCCGCCAGCCGGCACCAGCCCTGGCTGCAGCCACTGCAGACCGAGGTGTCGCTCCAGCGTGGTGGTGAGTTCCGACTCGATCACCGGCTTGCCGACGAAGGCCTGGCAATCGTGCAGTCGCAGCCTGTCGGCCTGGTTCTCGAACACGTTGGCCGACACGATGATGATCGGCACGGCAAAGCCGGCGGCGCGCACGCGGCCTGCCGTTTCCCAGCCGTCCATGTCGTCCATGCTGAGGTCGAGCAGGATGGCGGAGGGCACGTGCTGGCGCAGGCTGTCGAGGCACTCGGTGCCGCTGGCAGCCTCGCGCACATCGAAGCCCAGCGGCGCCAGCATGCCGGCGAGCATCTGCCGTTGCACCGGTTGGTCGTCGACCACCAGCAGCGTGCGGCGCGGCCCGAAGTAGCCGGAAATCACGCGCTGCGGGACGACCTGCGGACCGGGATCGGCCACCCCGCGCAGGTACACACGCACGCTGAAGACGCTGCCTTTCGACGAGGTGTCCGCGAGTTGCAGATCGCCGCCCATCAGCGAAGTCAACAGGCCGGTGATGGTGAGCCCGAGGCCGGTGCCCGGCTCGCCGCCATGGCGCCGGCCGGCGGCACCGCGTTCGAACGGCAAGAAGATGCGCTGATGGTCTTGCGGTGCGACGCCGATGCCGGTGTCGACCACATCGAAGCGCAACACCTGTCGGCGTGCATCGACATGCAGCGTCACGCTGCCGGCATCGGTAAAGCGCACCGCGTTGCTCAACAGGTTGATGAGGATCTGGCGCAGCCGCTTGGCATCGGCCTGCACCCAGGGCGGCACCCTGCCGCTCTGCGTGTAGACGAAGGCCAGGCCCTTGCTCTCGGCCTGCGGTCGCACCATGCGGACGACTTCTTCCAGAAAGTCCGGCAGCGCGAGCGGCATCGACTCCAGCTGCAGGCGCCCGGCCTCGATGCGCGCCAGGTCGAGCAGCCCGTCGATCAGGCTCAGCATGTGTTCGCCGCTGCGGTGGATGGTCTGCACCGCTTCCCGCGGCGGGCGCGCGGTGTCGTCGTTCTTCAGCAGGATCTGCGAGTAACCGAGGATGCTGTTGAGCGGCGTGCGCAGCTCGTGCGTCATGCCGGCCACGTAACGTGTCTTGGCCTGGTTCGCGGCTTCGGCGGCTTCCTTGGCTGCCTGGAGCGCGGCGCCGGTGCGGCCGTGCGCCTCGATCTCCAGCGTGAGCAGGTGGTTATGGCGGTTCGATTCTTCCTGCGCCATCTTGCGGCTCTCGCTGCCCAGCACGATCCACCAGGCGGCGACGGCCACCACCATCGACAGCATCGCGAAGACCTTGAGAAAGGGCGTTTGCAAAAACACGCCGGCGGCATCGGCGTTGAGCAAGCCTTCCTGCGCATAGACGATGCCCATCACCGTGGCGAGCAAGGCGATCAGCGATGTCGTGACGAGGATGTAGTGGACGACCCGGAAGTTGAGCCGCAGCGCAACCGCCGGTGGCAGCAGTGCCTTGAGCCAGACGCTGATCTGCTCCGACGCGCGGGAGTCTTTCTTGCACGCGTCGTGGCAGCGCGATTCGAGGGTGCAGCACAGCGAGCAGATCGGTGCGCTGTAGGCCGGGCAGTGCGCCATGTCCTCCGACTCGAAGCTGTTGTCGCAAACCGAGCAGCGCACGATCTGCCCCGGCGTCCAGTGCTGCAGGTCGGTGCGCGCCAGGTAGTAGCGGCCTTTGGTTTTCCAGGCCAGGAGAGGCGACACCAACAGCGCTGTCAACAGCGCGATGAAGGGCGAGAACGACTCGGCCCAGCGCCCGAGCAGCCCGGCATAGGCCACCATCGCAATCGTCGCCGCCACCAGCATCGACACGAGCCCGACAGGGTTGATGTCGTACAAATGGGCGCGCTTGAACTCGATCGATTTAGGGCTCCAGCCCAGCGGCTTGTTGATGACCAGGTCGGCCACCAGCGCGCCGACCCATGCGATGGCGATGTTGCTGTAGAGGCCGAGCACTTTCTCCAGCGCTGCGAACACGCCGAGCGTCATCAGCAGGAGCGCGATGAGCACGTTGAACACCAGCCATACCACGCGGCCCGGATGGCTGTGCGTGAGCCGCGCGAAGAAGTTCGACCACGCCAGCGAACCGGCATAGGCGTTGGTGATGTTGATCTTCATCTGCGACACCACGACGAACAGCGTCGTGATGCCCAGCACCCATGCCGGGTCCTTGAAGACGTAGGCGAAGCCGGCCAGGTACATGTGCGTCGGCTCGACCGCGTGGTCGGGCTTGATCTCGTGCTGTAGCGCCAGGAACGCAAGGAAGGCGCCGCCCATCATCTTCAGCATGCCGGGCACGATCCAGCCCGGCCCGGCGACCAATACGGCAGCCCACCAGCGGCGCCGGTTGGCGGCGGTCTTCTCCGGCAGGAAGCGCAGGTAGTCGACCTGCTCGCCGATCTGCACCACCAGCGAAAAGGCGACCGTGGCGCCGGCACCGAACATCAGCGGATCGAAGTCGTTGTTGCCCGAGATACGCCCGACCAGCCCGGTGAAGTCGGCAAAGGCCTGTGGGTTCTTGATCGCCACCGCAATGAACGGGCAGAAGAACAAGACGAGCCAGATCGGCTGCGTCCATAGCTGCAGCTTGGAGATCATCGTGATGCCGCGCATCACCAGCGGGATGATGACGATCGACGAGACGAGGTAACAGGCTGCCAGCGGCCAGTCGAAATACATCTGCAGCGCGAGCGCCAGGATGGCCGCCTCCAGCGCGAAAAAGATGAAGGTGAAGCTCGCGTAGATGAGCGAAGTCAGCGTCGAGCCGAGGTAACCGAAGCCGGCGCCGCGTGTGAGCAGGTCCATGTCGACGCCGTACTTGGCGGCGTAGTAGCAGATGGGCAGGCCGGTCAGGAACGTGATGATGCCGACCACCAGGATGGCCCACAGCGCGTTCGAGAAACCGTAGCTCAGGGCGATGGCGCCGCCGATGGCCTCCAGCGCCAGGAAAGAGGTGGCGCCGAACGCGGTGTTGGCCACGCCGAACTCCGACCACTTGCGAAAACTGCGCGGCGTGTAGCGCAGCGCGTAGTCCTCCAGCGTCTCGTTGGCGACCCAGGTGTTGTAGTCGCGACGAATGCGAAAGATCTTCTGACCGGTGACGGGCGACGTCGTGGAAGACGGTGTGGAGGATGGGGCGGAAGAGGTGGCAGACGAGTTCGCGGGCGGCATGTTCCGTTCTATCAGGAATGGTGTTTGCCGAAGACTCTGCAAGAAGCGCTCCTTGTCCGTTCCGCCGGAGCAAGCGAACTCAACGACGGATCGCCAGTCTCGCCGCACGGCTGGTCGGCAAGGCTACGTTGATTGACGTATTCGGAAGTACGCATTCCGTTTCTAGAGTGCAGGCCATGGCGCTCGGTGTGCCGCACTCAGTGCGATCACTCAAAGCGCACAGCTGTGGTGCATACCCGGCGCCCGTGTTCGTTTTTGAACTTCAACCTGCCTGGAGATACCGCCATGTCCCGCGATCAAGACCCGTCCATCGATGAATCGCCCGAGCGCATTGCGATGCGCCGTCGCCGCTTGCTTCAGGGCGCCGCTGCCTTGCCCATGATGGGCCTGGGTGGCCTTGCCTTTGCGCAGCCAACCGCTTCGGTCAACACGACCAAGCTGGCAGTGACCGACACCGAAGTCATCGTCGGCCAGCTGCATTCGTCGACCGGCACCATGGCCATCAGCGAAACCGGCTCGATCCAGGCCGAGCAACTCGCCATCGATGAAATCAACGCCATGGGCGGCATCCTCGGTCGCAAGATCAAAGTCATCAAGGAAGACGGCGCATCCGACTGGCCGACCTTTGCCGAGAAGGCCAAGAAGCTGCTCATCAACGACCACTGCGCTGCGGTGTTCGGCTGCTGGACCTCGGCTTCGCGCAAGGCCGTGCTGCCGGTGTTCGAAAAAGAGAACGGCTTGCTGTACTACCCGACCTTCTACGAAGGCCTGGAGCAGTCGAAGAACGTTTTCTACACCGGCCAGGAAGCCACGCAGCAGATTCTGTACAGCCTGGAATGGGCCAAGACCGAGAAGAAGGCCAAGACCTTCTTCCTGATCGGCTCCGACTACATCTGGCCACGCACCTCGATGAAGATCGCGCGCAAGCACATCGAGAATTTTCAAAAGGGCAAGGTCGTCGGCGAGGAGTACTACCCACTGGGCAGCACCAACTTCGGCTCGCTGATGAACAAGATCAAGCTGCAAAAGCCCGACTGCATCTATGCAGCCGTGGTCGGTGGCTCCAACGTCGCCTTCTACAAAGCACTCAAGGCGGCCGGCATCACCGGTGACAAGCAACTGCTCGTGACGCTGGCAGTGACGGAAGACGAAATGACCGGTGTCGGCGGCGAGAATTTCGCTGGCTTCTACTCGTCGATGAAGTACTTCCAGTCGCTGGACAACGAGAACAACAAGAAGTTCGTTGCCGCCTTCAAGGCCAAGTACGGCAAGGACTCGGTGATCGGCGACGTGACCCAGGCCGGCTACCTCGGCCCCTGGTTGTGGAAGGCCGCAGTCGAGCGCGCCAAGAGCTTCGACGTCGACAAGGTCGTCGCCGCATCGCCAGGCATCGAACTCAAGCAGGCGCCAGAAGGCTACGTGAAGCTCGACGCCAACCATCACCTGTGGAGCAAGTCGCGCATTGCGATGGGCTTGCCGGACGGCAGCTTCAAGGTGGTGTCGGAATCGCCGGAACTCATCAAGCCGGATCCATTTCCCAAGGGTTATCAGTGATCTGACTCCCTCCCCTTTTTGGGGGAGGGCAGGGGTG
>NZ_JASJXG010000076.1:0-15204 GCF_035018765.1 Variovorax sp. RTB1 | reverse complement strand
CAGCGGCGCGGCTGGAATGTGCCGGAGCGCATCGCCATCGCAGGCTTCGGCGACTTCGAAGTGGCGCGCAGGGCCTCGAAACCTTCTTGATGCGCCGTGCGATCGAGGCCAGCGTGCTGGGCGGCGTGCATGTCTTTCCGGGCGGCAAGCTCGATGCAGCCGACCCGCTCTCGGTGCATCGGCTCGATCGCGACGCAGGGGATCTGCACGCGGCGCTCGGCGAGCCAGAGCTCTCGGCGCCAGTCGCTGCGGCCATCCACGTGGCGGCGCTGCGCGAACTCTTCGAAGAGGCCGGCGTACTGCTGGCCGATGGTTCCGATGGGCTCTGGCAACCCCCTGCTTCGGCCTTGGACTCGACTCCGCTTCCGCGCGATGTGCCGTTCGAATCGATGCTGGACGCGCTCGGCCTGACGCTGTCGAGCAGCCTCATCGCACCATGGTCGCGCTGGATCACGCCGGTCATACCCAACATGCCGCGCCGTCGCTTCGACACGCGCTTTTTCGTGGCTCGAATGCCTGTGGGTCAGACCGCCGATGTCGCAGACCACGAGTCGACGATTGGCCGCTGGCTCGGCGCGCGCCAAGCTCTGGAGATGTACTGGCAGCGCGAGATCGAATTGGCACCGCCGCAGATCATCACCCTCGCCCACCTGTCGCGCTACGCCAGCGCCGATGAAGCGTTCGACGCCGCGCGTGCCACGCCGCCACGGCTCATTCATCCGGTTCATATTGAGGTCGATACGGCGCGCGTTTTTTGCTACCCAGGCGACGTGGCGCATGGCGACCGCGAGCGTGCGTTTCCGGGCGTGTCGAGGCTGGTGTTGCGCGATGGCCGATTCGAACCATTCGATGGCTTCGAAGCATTCTTCGCGGACTCCGCCACGCAGCGTCTCTGATGCTTCACCAACCTAAGTTCAAAAAAGTTATCTTTGCGTGAGCCCATTTCGCCGAATACGCTCGTTCTGCACACAACAACCAGCATAAAGAAGACAAGCCATGACCTCCGTCCTCATCACCCGAGCCACCTTCCCCGACATCGCCCAGCGCCTGCGCGATCACTTCGAGGTCGAAGACAACCCGAATGACACGATCTGGAGCGCTGACGAACTGAAGCAACGCCTGCACGGAAAGCAGGGCGTGATGAGCCATGGCAGCGAGCGCATCGACGCGGCATTGCTCGACGCCTGCCCGACGGTCAAGGCGGTCTGCAATGTCGGCGTCGGCTACAACAACGTCGATGTCGCGGCCTGCACGGCACGTGGCGTGCTGGTGACCAACACGCCCGACGTGCTGACCGAAACGACGGCCGACCTGGGCTTCGCGCTGATGATGGCGACGGCCCGGCGCCTGGGCGAATCCGAGCGCTTCGTGCGTGCCGGAGAGTGGAACAAGGGCGGCATCTTCGACCAGTTCGCCGGCGCCGACGTGCACGGCGCGACGCTGGGCATTCTGGGCATGGGCCGCATCGGCCGGGCCATCGCGCGGCGTGGTGCGTTGGGCTTCGGCATGCAGGTGATCTATCACAACCGCACGCAGCTGGATACCGCGACCGAAGCGACCATCGGCGCCCGCTATGTAGACAAGGCCACGCTGCTGCGCCAAGCCGACCACCTGGTGCTGGTGCTGCCCTACTCGGCCTCGTCGCACCACACGATCGGTGCCGAGGAGCTTCGCCTGATGAAGCCGACCGCCACGCTGACCAACATCGCGCGCGGAGGCATCGTCGACGATGCGGCGCTGGCCGCTGCTCTGAAGGCGGGCACCATCGCTGCCGCCGGCCTCGATGTGTTCGAAGGTGAGCCGCGAATTCATCCGGCCCTGCTCGGGCTCGCCAACGTCGTGCTGACGCCGCACATCGGCAGCGCGACCATTCAGACGCGCCGTGCGATGGCGTCGCTCACGGTCGACAACCTGATCGCGGCACTCGGCGCCGGGCCTCATGCCGGCAAGCCGCCGACGCCGGTCAATCCCGATGTGCTGACGACAGCGCAATGAAAGATCTGTCTTGAACGCCATCCTCAAAAGCTTCGACCTCACCGGCCGCACTGCACTGATCACCGGCTCGAGCGCCGGCATCGGCTTTGCCCTGGCCCGCGGACTCGCCGGCGCGGGCGCACGCATCGTGCTGAACGCACGCAACGCAGACAAGCTCGAAGCCGCTGCAGCCACATTGCGCGGCGAAGGCGCCGACATCGTGACGGCCAGCTTCGACGTCACATCCGGTGAAGCCGTCAAGGAAGCGGTCGACCGCATCGAGCGCGACATCGGCCCCATCGACATCCTCATCAACAACGCCGGCATGCAGCGCCGTGCGCCACTCGATCAGTTCGAAGAAGCGCACTGGCACGAGCTGATGAAGACCAACCTCGACAGCGTCTTCCTCGTCGGCCAGGCGGTGGCGCGCCACATGATCGGCCGCAAGCGCGGCAAGATCGTCAACGTCTGCTCGGTGCAGAGCGAGCTGGGCCGCCCGGGGATCGCGCCCTACACCGCCAGCAAGGGCGCGGTGAAGATGCTGACCAAGGGCATGGCGATCGACTGGGGCCAGCATGGCATTCAAGTGAACGGGCTCGGGCCGGGCTATTTCAAGACCGAGCTGAACGAAGCGCTGGTCAAGAACGAGGACTTCTCCAAGTGGCTGATCGGCCGCACGCCGTCGCGGCGCTGGGGCGACGTCGAAGACCTGGTGGGCGCGGCAGTGTTCCTGTCGAGCGCCGCGTCGAACTTCGTCAACGGCCACATCCTGTACGTCGATGGCGGCGTGACGGCACAGCTTTAAAAATCAAGGACACACAAAAAGTGGAAGCACTCGTCATTCACGCGCCCGGCGATCTGCGCGTCGAAACCTATGAAACCGCGCCGCTCGGCCCCGACCAGTTGCAGGTGCGCGTGCGCTGCGGCGGCATCTGCGGCTCCGACCTGCACTACTACCAGCACGGCGGCTTCGGCACCATCAGGATCAAGGAGCCGATGGTGCTCGGCCACGAGGTAGCCGGCGTGATCGAGGCGGTCGGCGCGGACGTGCGTGGCTTCGCGGCCGGCGAGCGTGTGGCGATCAGCCCGAGCCGGCCGTGCGGTGTCTGCAAGTTCTGCCAGCAAGGCCTGCAGAACCATTGCCTGGACATGCGCTACTACGGCAGTGCCATGCGCACGCCGCACGTACAGGGTGCCTTCCGTCAGCAGATCGTGGTCGAGACACACCAAGCCCACAAGCTCGCGGATTCGGTCAGCGACGGCGAAGGCTCGATGGCCGAGCCGCTCTCGGTCGCGCTGCATGCCGTGCGCCGTGCTGGCTCGCTGCTCGGCAAGCGCGTCCTGGTCACGGGTTGCGGCCCGATCGGCGCGCTGGCGATCATCGCGGCGCGGCGCGCTGGCGCAGCCCATATCGTTGCCACCGATGTCGGCGCGCACACGCTGGGCAAGGCGCTGAAAGTCGGTGCCGATGAAGTCGTGAACGTCGCCGAAGAGCCCGATGGTCTGGCGCGCTTCACCGCCGACAAAGGCAGCTTCGACGTGCTGTTCGAAGCCAGCGGCAACGCACGTGCGCTAGTGGGCGCTTTCGATGCGGTGCGACCGCGCGGCATCATCGTGCAGCTCGGCCTGGGTGGAGAAATGACGCTGCCGATCAACACCATCGTGGCCAAGGAGTTCGAGCTGCGCGGTGCCTTCCGCTTCCATGAAGAGTTCGCGATGGCGGTCGAGTTGCTGAACAAGGGCCTGGTCGATGTGAAGCCGCTGATCTCGGCAACGCTGTCTTATCGCGATTCAGCGCGGGCGTTCGCACTGGCAGCGGATCGGTCGCAGGCGATGAAGGTGATTCTGAACTTCGATTGAGCAAGACGTCTGCGCTTCAGGTGCTTTCGCGCTGCGCGATCTGAAAAGGCGTGCGCACTGTTTCAGGTGGCAGTCGCGCACCGTTACGCGCAGCTTCGATCGCCCGCAACAGCAGTTCACCGGCAGCACGGCCGATGCCGGCGCAATCGATGGCGACGGTCGTGAGCCGCGGATGGCAACTGCGCGCCACTTCGAAGTCGCCGAAGCCTGCGATGGCGATGCGCTCCGGCACATTCCAGCCGCGCCGCTGGCACTCGGCCAACGCGCCGAAGGCCGACAGGTCTGACACCGCAAGGACGGCATCCACATCGGGCCATTGCTTCATCAGGAGCGCCATCGCTTCTCCGCCCTGCTCCATCGAGATCGGTGGTTGGCCGAACGAGATGACCCGGCCAGCCGGCAGCTTGAGTTTTCGGACGGCATCGACATAACCGCGCCTGCGGTCGGCACCGCGCGTGTCGCGGTTCGATGTGCCGCCGATGAAGGCAATGTTCCGATAGCCCTTGCCGTGCAGATGCCGCACCAGTGCACCGCTGGCTTCGGCGTTGGAGAAGCCGACCGTGTGTTCGATCGGACTTTGCGGCAGGTCCCATGTCTCGACCACCGGAACGCCCGAGGCGAGCAACGTCGCGCGCGTCGCTTCGGTATGGCTGCCGCCAGTCAGGATGACGCCTTCCGGCCGGCGCATCAGCATCGCCTTGACCCACCGCTCTTCGTTCTGGATCCGGTAGTCGGAATAGCCGAGCAGCAACTGCAGGCCACTGCCCTCGACCGCCGCCATGATCCCGTTCACCGTGTCCGAGAAGTTCGAATTGTTGAGCGACGGGATGATCGCCGCGATGAAGCCGGAGCGCTTCGACGAGAAGGTGCGCGCGGTCTGGTCGACCACGTAGCCCATCTCCGTGCAGGTCTGCAGGATGCGTTGCCGCAGCGCCTCCGACGTGGTCCGGTCGCTCTGTGAGGCGCGGCTCAAAGCCCGCGACACCGTCATCTTCGACACGCCGACGCGTGCCGCCACGTCGGCCATGGTCACCTGGCGTCCTGGGTCGGGGGTAGCGCGAGAAGGCATCGTTTGTTTTCGAGAGCGCATGCGAATCATATTTAGGAACGTGCCGATCGGTCGCTCCGGGTAAGCACCAGTTACCGGTAACGCAACAAGGGCGAAACTGCGTCGATGACCGAAGTTTTGCACCCGCGAGGCAGCGGCGCCTCGACGCCGTACAGCGAGACATTGCTGCGTTTCGATGGGATCAGCAAGCGCTTCGGCGGCACGCAGGCGGTCGACGACGTCACGCTCGACGTTTGCAGCGGCGAGATCCTCGCGCTGCTCGGCGAGAACGGCGCGGGCAAGTCGACACTCATCAAACTTTTGGCAGGTATCTATCCCTCTGACAGCGGCGAGATCTTCTTCAAGGGCCGGCCGCAAGACGCCTGGCGCAGCAGCGATCGACGGGCGCAGCCGGTGGCCTTCATTCACCAGGATCTGGGCCTGGTCGAGTGGATGACGGTGGCCGAAAACGTCGCGCTCGGCATGGGCTATCCACGGCGCTTCGGCCTGATCGACTGGAAGGCGGCGAACCGTGCGGCCGTGCGCGTGATGGCGCGCGTCGGCTGCGACATCGATCCTGAACGTCGCGTCTTCTCTCTTACGCGGGCGGAGAAATCCTTGCTGGCGATCGGCCGCGCGCTCGAGGTGCAGGCCCGCCTGCTGGTGCTCGACGAACCTTCCGCCAGTCTGCCGATGGCCGATGTGGAACGCCTCTTCGGCGTCTTGCGCGGTCTGCGCAGCCAGGGCATGGCAATGATCTATGTGTCGCACCGGCTCGACGAAGTCATGGCCATCTCAGACCGCGCAGCGGTCATGCGCGACGGCAAGCTCGTCGCGATCAAAACGACCTCGCAGACGAACGAAAGCGAACTGGTCAGCCTGATCGTGGGCAAGGCGCTGTCGGCGGGCGTGGCCAAGGCGGCGTGCCGTGCCAGTGCGGGCGCCGAGCCGGTGTTGCAACTCGACGGCGCGGCCAGCGGCAACGCCGGGCCCATGAGCTTCGAAGTGTGCCGCGGTGAAGTGGTCGGCCTGGTCGGCCTGCGCGGTGCCGGGCATGAGGCGATCAGCCGCGCGCTGTTCGGCCGCGAGCCCTTGTCGGCCGGACGCATGCGGCTGCTCGGCCACGAGGTGTGCTTCAGCACCCCGGCAGATGCCATTCGGGCGGGGGTGGCTTACGTCGCCAGCGAGCGACTGGAAGAGAACCTCGCGGCCTCGATGTCGGTGCTCGAAAACCTGTTTCCGAATCCTTCGCTGCATGGTGATAGCGGCATCTCTTTCAACCGCCGGCGACGCGAGCACGCCAGTGCGCTCCGCCTGATAGAGCGCTTCGATATCAACCCACCGGCGCCCGGCGCCGAGGTGCAACAGCTCTCCGGCGGCAACCAGCAGAAGGTGGTGCTGGCGCGCTGGTTCGACCTCGACAAGCCGCTCGTGGTGCTTGAAGAACCCACGGCCGGTGTCGACGTCGGCGCCAAGCGGCAGATCTACGGCGTGCTGCGCGAGCGCGCTGAAGCTGGCAGCGCGCTCGTCGTGGTGTCGACCGACTTCGAGGAAGTCGCCACCGTCTGCACCCGCGTGCTGGTGTTTCGCGACGGCTTGATCGCAGCCGAGCTGACGGACGCCGAGATCACGGTGGAGCGCCTGCTCGCAATGGCCGCTGGCGGTGCATTGCATGCCGACACCCAACACACAGAGGAAGTCTTCGCATGAGCAGTTCCATCAAGTCCACGGCACTGGAGCCGGACAAGTCGCTCGATGGTGAGGCGCTCACGCTGGTGCAGCGGTTCGGCCGCGCCATTCCGGTGTACGGCCTTGTCATGCTCACCGTGGCGCTGGCGCTGCTGTTCTCGCTGCTGCTGCCCGACACCTTTCCGACGCTGTTCAACCTGCGCGCCATCCTGTCCGACAAGTCGGTGATCGCGCTGCTCGCGCTGGCCGCGACGATCCCGATGATCACCGGCAAGATCGACCTCACTGTGGGCTACGGCATCGTGCTGTGGCACATCCTCGCCATCAGTCTGCAGACGCGATTCGGTGTGCCGTGGCCGCTCGCGGTGCTGATCGTGCTGGCTTGTGCGGCGCTGTTCGGCGTGCTCAACGGCCTGCTGGTCGAGCTGGTGCAGATCGACTCGTTCATCGCCACGCTGGGTACCGGCACGGTGATCTACGCGCTCGCCATGTGGCATAGCGGTGGCCGTCAGGTGGTGGGCGATCTGCCCGATGGTTTTGTCGGCCTCGCCGGCGGCAGCTTCCTGGGCTTGCCGATCGCAGCGTTCTACGTGCTGGCCGTCGCCGTGACACTGTGGCTGGTCACCGAATTCACGCCGCTCGGCCGCGCACTCTACGTGATCGGCGCCAACCCCAAGGCGGCCCAGCTCAACGGGATCTCGGTGCGCAAGCACGTGATGGGCGCCTTCGTGGCGTCGGGCTTGCTGTCGGGCTTTGCCGGCGTGCTGCTGGCCTCGCGGCTGCAGATCGGCCAGGCCAGTGTCGGCTTGGAGTTTTTGCTGCCGGCGCTGGTCGGCGCCTTTCTCGGCTCCACCACCATTCGGCCCGGCCGCGTGAACGTCTGGGGCACGCTGGTCGGCGTGGCGATTTTGGCAATCGGCATCTCGGGCATCCAGCAATTCGGCGGCGCCTTCTATGTCGAACCGCTGTTCAACGGGCTCACCCTGCTGGTGTCGATCGGCATCGCGGGGTATGCGCAGCAGCGCCGCAACCTGTCGATCAAGCGGCGCATCGCCGAGCGACAACTGGCATTGGACCCGCAGGAAACACCTTCGACGCTCCCTCTCAACTCCCTCACCTCTCTCGCTTCCCTCGCTTCCATTACAAAACCAACGGAGACATCAAGATGAAGACTGTTCGCACCCGCATCACCACCGCGGTCCTCGCGCTCTGCACGGCCGGCCTGGCCGGGCACGCGCTGGCCGACGATTTTCTCGACGCCGCCAAGCAGAAGGTAGCCGTCGCGACCATGAGCCAGGAGAAGTGGGACGGCCCCACCACCGGCCCCAAAGCCGCAGCGGGGGGCACCATCGTGTTCGTCGCGGGCGACATGAAAAACGGCGGCATCGTCGGCGTGTCGAAGGGCGTCGAAGAAGCCGGCAAAGCCATCGGCTGGAACGTGCGTGTGATCGACGGCCAGGGCTCGGTCAGCGGACGCACGGCCGCGCTGAACCAGGCGTTGGCACTCAAGCCGGCCGGCATCGTGGTGGGCGGCTTCGACACCACCGAGCAGAAGGTGGCTTTCGAGAACGCGGCCAAATCCGGCGTGCCGCTGGTCGGCTGGCATTCGGGTGAAAAGCCGGGCCCTAATGAAAAAGCCAGCCTGTACGCCAACGTCACCACCGTGACCGACGACGTCGCCGATGTGGCCGCTTCGTGGGCGGTGGTCGACTCCGGCGGCAAGGCCGGCGTGGTGATCTTCACCGACTCGCAATACGCGATCGCGCTCTACAAGGCCAAGGCGATGGAAGCCGTGATCAAGAAGTGCGGCGGCTGCACGGTGCTCAGTTTCGAAGACAGCCCGATCTCCGAAAGCTCGACCCGCATGCCGCAACTGACGACGTCGTTGCTGCAACGCTTCGGCGACAAATGGACCCATTCGCTGGCCATCAACGACCTGTACTTCGACTTCATGGGCCCGTCGCTTTCAGCCGCCGGCAAAAAGGGTGACGGCGGCCCCAAGGCGGTATCGGCCGGCGACGGCTCCGAAGCGGCCTACCAGCGCATCCGCAGCAAGCGATTCCAGGCCGGCACGGTGCCGGAGCCGCTCAACATGCAGGGCTGGCAGGTCGTGGATGAACTGAACCGCGCTTTCAACAAGGTGGCCTGGTCGGGCTACAACCCCAAGGTGCATCTGGTCACGGTCGAAAACGTCGGCAAGGACGGTGGCCCTAAGAACATCTTCGACCCGGACAACGGCTATCGGGATCAGTACAAGCGGATCTGGGGCAAGCCGTAAATAGCCACTGACCCACCGGAAAGACGCCTTCACCCCGCATCGAAGGGGGAATCGATGGCGCGCGTCGGGGCTCTGCAGAGCTTCGGCGCGTATCTGCAGCGGGCACAGCAACCTGGTTAGCCGCAACTGCAGCAGATCGACCTCTGCGGCGTCGGTACAGTTTTGCCTGCATGCCCTCGTCCGACGGCGCAGGCCGGGTTGGGCCGGGCATTACGCGCAGGGTCCGCAGCTCTAACTAAAGTTGTAAGTGAACCTTTTTCATTTACGATTGTTAACTTATGTGAATCTCTCTGGACCTACGGCCCAACTCGCTGTCGGCCACCGTCTGCCTTGATACCAAGTCCTTTGTGCGCCCTTCTTTCCTTGTCATCCTGCCTCGCCCCTTGGCGCTTGCAGACCACCCCTCAACGATGAGCAGATACGCGCCGCACACAGCAATAGTCGCGCGTGAAAGTGACTCTTCCTTTGCAGTCGCAACGCCGTCAAGCGAGTGAACCGGTCTACGCCCAGTCACTCGATCGTCTGCAGCGTTTTGTGCCTTCAGCCCGTCTCGACAGCCGAGTGGGACGGCAGCGCGCGGATGGAGTGGCACGCACAGCTTCAGGCGCTCCTTGCCAGTCTCCTGGCCGGCGTGCCGGAACCGGACCGCACCATCCTCCCGGCCGGGGAAGGCGTCGGCATCAGTTTTCAGAATCACGTGGATGCCGCGTTGACCGCAGCGTTCCGTTTGGCCGACTGGATGCGCCAGGACGGCTCGCAGCCGTCGAGGGCGGGTCTTCACCTTGGATCTTTGGTCGCGCGCAAGGACGTGAACGGGATGCCCAGTTTCTTTGGCGAGGGGATCAACGTTGCCGAGCATGTGATGCAGCATGCCCTCGTCGGCGAGATCCTGGTGTCCGGCGCCTTCCATGTTTCGGTGTCGGACTTGTCTGTGGCGCACCGGGCAGCGTTCAGGCCGACCGATGGTTTCACCGAAGAAAATGGTCGGCGAATCGAGACCTTCCTGCTGCAGGTGCCCGAGCCCGCGCTGCGTGCTCATCTCGAGCAGCTCTATGGCGCCAGTACCCCGGCTCCAATCCCGACGACAGTACCTCGCGCCATACACGTCGCGCCACCCGAAGCGCCTCCTCTCACAACCCAGCAGCAGATTCTGAAGGCGATCAGCACGTGGGTATTTCCGTTCAATGCGCTGGCGGCGTTCGTCGGCCTGGCCATCTCGGGACTCGAGCGGCTGGCACCCGGTGGCTCGCTGACGCGCATCGGATTTGCCGTCAGTTTTGGTGTCGCCGTGCTGCTGGTCTTGCTGGACGTGTCGCGCGTCACGAAGAGGCCGCACGGGTTGTGGATGCAACCCGGTGCTGTATTGACCAGGCTGGCCAGTCGCGCGACCTCGGTACTGGCGGGAGTCGTCACGATCATGTTCGGCGTGGGGGTGCTGCTGCTGTCAGCGTCGGCGTCGCACGACACAGCGACGGCCGACGCTCACGCGCCTGCAACTCCGGCCGCCGTTACACCCTCGGCACCCTCGGCACGCTTGGCACCGCCGACGCCGGTGTCCGTTACCAATGCGGTTCCGTCGCCTGCCATCACTACCCCGGCTCCGCCAGCGATGGTGGCGCCTGCGCCACCGAAGGTCGCTGATCGCATACCGGACGCGGTTCCAGCGCCCAAAGCCACTTCTTTGCGTATAGCGAAGCTGCCGTCGACAACGACCCATCGCGTCGAATCCCCATCGACTGTCGCAGCCATCCCGCAAGCCGAAAGATCCGCCGCCGAACCTGCTGGCGCCTCCCGCTGCAGCGAGATCGTCATGCGCGCCTCGGCAGGTGCGCCACTGACCAGTACCGACCGAGAAACCCTGAGAACCAGATGCTGATCACCCAAACCCAACTTCAACGGCTCGCACGGGCCGCGCTCCTGGGCTGTGCCATGGCCCTGGTCGCCTGCGGCGCGCCGCGCGTATCCGAGCGCGACATGGCCATACCCTTCGATGAGGCACTCGACCAGTCGGTCGACGACCTCTTCGCGCAAACTCAAAAGCTACCGACTTTCATGGCAACGGTGGAGTCCCGCCTGAAGGCGCCGCGCATCATCGTGGTCGACCCGATGCTGGACGGCACCAGTGGGCAGCAGACCGAGGTCACGCGCATCGCCGAACAGCGCGTGGCCGAACGCGTGCGCTCGCGCTTCAAGCAGTTCACTGTTTCGGCCTTCGACGCCACCGGCCTGGCCGGCGCCCAGTTCGTGTTGAACGGCACTCTGACCCAGACCAGCAGCACGGCCGGCGCCGCGCAGTACCGCCTGAGTCTTGCGCTCACCGATATCAAGACCGGGCTGGTGCTGGCCCAGACTGCTTCACGTGTGGGCGACAACAATCTGAATACCAGTCCGACCGCCGTCTACCGTGACAGCCCGGTGATCGCGAAAGACCGCGTGGTGGAAGGCTACATCCGCACCTCGCAGACCAAGGCCGGCATGCCTGCGGATGCGCTCTATCTGGAACGGTTGCCGACCTCGGCATTGCTCGCCGACGCCAACGCGGCGTACAACGAGAAGCGCTATACCGAAGCGCTGGCGCGTTACGAGGCCGCATCGCTGCGCCCGGACGGCCAGCAGATGGGCATCTACAGTGGTCTGTACCTTTCGCAGACGCAGCTCGGCCAAACCGATGCGGCGGAGAAAACTTTTGGGCTCATGGTGCGGCTGGGCCTGGCCACCAACAACTTGAGCGTGAAATTCCTCTTCAAGCCAGGAACGACCGACTTCGTGGTCGACACCCGGGTCAGTGGGCCGTATCCGATGTGGCTGCGCCAGATCGCGCGTCAGAGCGCGTTGATCGAGCAATGCGTTGTGGTGACCGGGCACACCAGCCGCACCGGCTCCGAGCAGATCAACAACCGGCTGTCGCTGCAGCGCGCAACGTACGTCAAGCGGCGACTCGAAACCGAAGCCCCCGAACTCACACGCAAGCTGCGTGACGCCGGCCTTGGATTTCGCGAAAACATCGTGGGGACCGGAACGGACGACTTGCGTGATGCGCTCGACCGGCGCGTCGAGTTCAAGGTGATCGCCTGCAACGGCTAAGGCAGCATGAAACGGCTGACCGTCGGCGAGCCCCGGAGCCACGACGTCACGGCTTGGTCGTCATGTCGAAATCGCTGGCGTCATGGCGTTCGGGCATCTGCTCGGCCGCGTCGCCCCACACTCGATTGACCCTGCGCCCGCGCTTCACCGCGGGCCGCGCCGCGATCTGGTCCGTCCATCGCTGGACGTGCGTGTACGACGCGACCTCCAGAAACTCCGCCGCCTCGTAGACCAGCCCCTTGGCCAGCGCGCCGTACCAGGACCACACCGCCATGTCGGCGATCGTGTAGTCGTCCCCTGCCAGATAAGGTGACTCCGCAAGTCGCCGGTCGAGCACATCGAGCTGGCGCTTCACCTCCATTGCGAAGCGGTCGATCGCGTACTCGATCTTGGTCGGCGCATAGGCATAGAAATGCCCGAACCCACCGCCGAGGTACGGCGCACTGCCCATCTGCCAGAAGAGCCATGACAAGCACTGAGCACGATGCGCTGGTTCGGTCGGCAAGAAGGCGCCGAACTTTTCGGCGAGGTACACCAGGATCGCACCCGACTCGAAAACCCGGATCGGCGTCGGCCCGCTGCGGTCCATCAGCGCCGGGATCTTGGAGTTGGGATTGATGTCGACGAAGCCACTGCCGAACTGATCGCCTTCGTTGATCTTGATCAGCCAGGCGTCGTACTCGGCGCCCTGGTGGCCGAGTGCCAGCAACTCCTCCAGCATGACCGTCACCTTGATGCCATTTGGCGTTCCCAGCGAATAGAGCTGCAAGGGATGGCGGCCTATGGGCAGCTCTTTGTCATGCGTCGGCCCGGCGATCGGGCGGTTGATGTTGGCGAACTTGCCGCCGTTGCTCTTGTTCCAGGTCCAGACTTTGGGTGGGATGTAGTCTGATGATGCTGTCATGTGTCGATCTCGATGTGTGTAGGGCCAAACATCCAGTGGATCATGAAAGCCGAACCTCCGCAGGGCGACGTCTTGAGCGGCGCTTCACAAACGCAAGCATCCCCCACCACACCCCGACCAGATTCAGAACGATGCCAAGTGAGACAAGCCGTCCGGCCGTTTCCGCAAAGCCCGGCGTGGCGTCCAGCATGAGCAGGCACAGCGACCAGGGCAGCGCGCCGAGGATCGCCACCACCAGCAACGAGCCGTCAGGGCTCGGGCTGCATGCCGATGCCACAAGCAAAGCACCGCCGATCATCAGCGCGATCGGTATCAGCCACAGTGCGCGTACGGGGCGTTGGCGTGCAGTAAATAACATGCCGAAATTTTCGCGCGCCTTTTATGACCGAGTCGGTTCGGTGCCGAACACACGAGCCCACATCACCAAACGGTGTCCCAAGGGTTAAGACTCCCAATTTTTGGGTGCGCCGGCCAAGCATGGGATCATTCGAGTCGAACCGACCTCTCTCTGACCAGCCTCTCCCAACAAATGTTTACCCGTACCCACAGGCGACTCGTCTCTTCTTTCTGCGTGCTGCTTGCCTTGGCCGCTTGCGGCACTGCGAGCGCGCAGCAGTTCCGGCTGGGCTATGTCAACGTCGATCGAGTGATGCGGGATTCGGTTCTGGGCAAGCGCGCCGAAGAAGCGCTTGAAGTCGAGTTCGCGGTCCGGGCCAAAGCCGGCAAAGACCAGGCACAGGCATTCAGCTCAGCCGTCGCCCGGCTCGAGAAAGACATGCCCAATCTGAGCGACGAACAGCGTCTGGAGCGTCAGCGCCGGCTGGGCGAACAGCAGCGCGAATTGAATCGCGTCAGCGAGGCGTTCAAGGCGGACCAGGAGCGCCGGCGCGGCGAAGAGCTGCAAAAGCTGCTGGAAGCCACCTCGCGCGCGGTCAAGCAGGTTGCAGAAACGGAGCGCTTCGACGCCATCCTGCAGGAGATCGTCTATATCCGGCCGGCTTACGACGTCACCGACAAAGTACTGAAAACACTCGATTCGGCGGTCAGCGGAAACAAGTAGCAGACCTCGATAAATCAGTAAGGCGGCACCTTGCGCGCCCTCTGCTCGCGCGTGGCTTCGGTCCACCACGCCAGGTCGTCGGCAAAGCGTCCGAACGACTTGTCGAGTGCGGCACCGGGCGCTCCCGTTGCGTGGCCCTCGCTGTCCAGCGTCTGCGAGATCGGGCCGACCGCGAGCGTGCTCGACACCACCACCATGCCCATCTCCGACAGGATCTGATGCCAGATCGAGCCTGATCGCACACCGGAGAACCGACCTGCCGAATAGCTCGCCACGGCAGCCGGTCGCCAGAACCATTCTTCGAGGAAGTGGTCGGTCAGGTTTTTCAATCCGGGTTGTGGACCCCAGTTGTATTCGCCGGTGATGAAGATGAAGGCGTCCGCGGTGCGGATCTTCTCGGCGAGCGCTTCCATAGCGGCCGGTGCCGCGCCTTTCGGGTACTCCTTGTACATGCGGTCGAGCATCGGCAGGCCGACGGCTTGCGCGTCGACCAGCTCGGCAGCGGCACCACGCGCCGTGAGCATCGACACCACGTAGTCGGCCAACCGGATGCCCATGCGATCGGACCGGTACGAACCGTAGAAAACCAGGATTTTGTCGGCCATGAATGCTCCGCCTTTTCTCTGAAAAATTATCGGATCGCGAGAGTCTTGCACATCGCGGCATGACGCTTTTCATGGGCGCTCCTAATGAATCGCCCCGGGATTGAACTGACCCCAGAAGTTGGACATTGTGATCTCGCCGATCAGGCGGTGTTTCTCGTCCGGTATTGCACCGGGCTGAGCCCCTCCGAAGCGAGTCATCTTCGCCGGCGTCTTGCCGACCTGTAGGCAGGCCTTGCAATTCTCGCCAGCACGCGGATTGCAAGGTGCTGGACTGGGCTATTGAAATTGCTTTTCCGCATGCAGCAAAGGAAAGCCGATCGCGAAAGTCGTGCCTTCACCGACAGTGCTCTGGCCGGAGATCCAGCCGCCATGTGCGGCCACAACCTGCCTGACCATTGCGAATCCGAAGCCGTGCGTCCTGGCATCGCGCGGCGCAACGTTGTGAGCCGCTTCAATGTCTTGTTGAGAAGCGGAAAGCTTGGCGGCCTCGGTCAGGCCCTGGGCCCCGCGATCGAGCAGCGCATCCAGCACGGCCGGTGCCATGCCGGTGCCTTCGTCCTGAATACTGACCACAGCCTCAAGTCCTTTCTCGACGTTGCAGTTCGCCCAAATAATATCGCCGGGTGCACTGTGCCGAATCGCGTTTTCCAAGAGATTGGCGAACACTCGCAGCAGCATTCCTCCGTCCGCGCGCACGAGGTC
>NZ_JASJXG010000075.1:0-16024 GCF_035018765.1 Variovorax sp. RTB1 | reverse complement strand
CAGGTGTCGCCTCTAACGCGGCGTTTTCCGTGGCCTTTAGCGGCATTCCAATGACTGCGGTGCTCATGCGAACCGGCTACCAGCTCGACAACGCCACACTGGGGTTGGTGCTCGGCCTCATGGGGCTGGGCATAGCGGTAAGCGAGCTGCCGTGGGGCCTCTTGACCGACCGCTGGGGGGACCGGCCGGTGCTCCTGACCGGCTTGGGCAGCACCGCGCTTGCGCTGTTGGCGATGGCGATCTGGGCCGCGCCGAATGTGCGGCATATCCCCGGCCTCGGCTTGCTGGGAGCGGGGCTGTTGCTGGTCGGCCTGCTGGGCGGCAGCGTGAACGGCGCAAGCGGCCGTGCGGTGATGACCTGGTTCGACGCCAGCGAGCGCGGGCTCGCGATGAGCATCCGTCAGACCGCCGTGCCGCTGGGTGGGGGCATCGGCGCGCTGGCGCTGCCCTTTGTAGCGCTGCACTTCGGCTTCGCTGCGCTCTACGGTCTGCTGGCGGTGCTGTGCGCGCTGGGCGCGGTGATGAGTTGGGCCTGGGTGCATGAGCCGCCCATTGCAGCGATCACGCCGCGCACCACCGCTAACTTCACCGAAGCCGCCCTCGCATCGAAGGCCAGCCCGCTTCACGATGCGCGCGTCTGGCGCATCGTGCTGGGCATCGGCATCCTCTGCGCGCCGCAGTTCGCGGTGCTGTCCTTTGGAACCATTTTCCTGCACGACTTCGGCCATGCGGGCCTGGCGACCATCACCGCCACCATGGTCTTCACGCAGGTGGGAGCGATGGTGATGCGCGTGTGGAGCGGCCGCTGGACCGACCGCCGCTGCAACCGCCCGGCCTACCTGCGTGCCTGCAGCGCACTCAGCGTGGGGTTGTTCGCAGGGCTCGCAGTGCTGGTGATAGCCGCAGGCACGCATGCCGCCGATTCATTGGCGCTGCGCATTGCGCTGGTCGTGTTGCTGGGCGTGAGCGGTGTTTGCGTATCGGCCTGGCACGGGGTCGCGTTCACCGAACTCGCCACGCTGGCCGGTGCGGCGCGTGCGGGCACCGCGCTGGGTATGGCTAACACCAGCGTGTTCCTGGTGTGCTTCGTCACGCCCTTCTCGATCCCGCATCTGCTCGCCCTACAAGGCTGGCCGATGGTGTGGCTCGCTGCGAGCGCCTGTGCGCTGGTGGCGATGCCGCTGCTGGTGCCGCGTGCTGAGGCAACAGCCGTCGACCAGAAGGTCGCGAGAACGAGGTTGAGTCGATCCACATAGGCGGAGATCGAGAGCGACTGCGACGGCGCTGAGCGCTTCCTCACTTTCCTTCCTGTCGCCCTGAAAAAATTGGCGTAAGCGATGGCTAGGTTGCCTGTTGATGCCACATCGGTTGAGCTGAGTGCGCGTCACGAATGTCTGGTTGTGGCACAGTTCAATCACCCTGCCAACGTGGGCATGGGCCCGCCGGTACGGCACATCCGCGAGCTTGGCAATGGCGTAGATCGACAAGCCTTGATGTCCCGCGACGGCATTCAATATTTCGCGACTGTATCCCCCTCACACAGCATCTGGACAACTGACGGGCTGCACGCCTGGTGATGACGAGACGTGCACGCAACCCATGCCGATCAGCGAAGCCTCGACCGCCTGATCCAGGGGGGTGTGCGGCTCGCGTCCCAGTACTTGGACCAGCCGGCTGTTGACCATCTGTACCGGCTCTTTCCACAAGTACCGCATCTCCAGAAGTTCGCGCAGCGTCGGCACGAACGGCGCGGCCACCCGCATCAGCCACCATGGCGTTCTTTTGATGGGCGGAGCCTTTGCGGTGCGGCGTGCGACGACGCGCTGAATCGCCTGTGCCATCTGCAATCCGGTGGCGTCCCAGTGTCCCGCCATGTGGAAGCGCTCAAAGGCGCCCAGTGCCTCGCGGCGGGCCAACAGTTCAACCATGGTCTGCGCTACATCCGGCAGGTACGCCCACTGGTGACCAACGCCCGCTTCGGCAGGGTTGGCGATCGAGGCAACCGGCTGACCGGACTTCAGCAAGCCTTGAGCAAACCAGCTGTTCCCGGGCTTGGGCCCAAAAAAATCACCGGCGCGCACGATGATGGAGCGGACACCCTGTCGGCTCGCCGCCTCCAGGCGCCGCTCCAACTCGACGCGGATCATGCCCTTGCGCGTCACCGCATGCTGCGCAGAGTCTTCGTCGAGGAGCGGAAATGCGTCCGGTCCGAAGTTGTAGACGGTTCCTGGCAGGACGATGGTGGCGCCGTGCGCCGCGGCGGCGGCAATCGTGTTGTCGAGCATCGGCAGCACGAGCGTCTCCCAGTTGCGGTAGCCGGGCGGGTTGACCGCGTGCACGATGACTTTGCAACCCTCCGCGCACCGCATCACGTCCTCATGGCTCATGGCATCGCCCTTCAGCCATGTCAGACCTTCATCGCGAGGTGCGGTGCCAGCGGTCCCACGCGTCAGCGCGCGAACTCTCCATCCTGCGTCTCGAAGCTGCCGGGCTACCTCGCCCCCGATGCCGCCCGTCGCCCCCATTACGAGAACCGTCATGCCGTCGTTGCCGTCGTTGCCCATTTCGTGTTCCTTGTTTCAAAGATTGTTCGTCGATGAGCGAAGTCTGAGCGGAGACTGGTACAAATGAAATTGGCCAACATCGCCCAGCGACCATACATTTACGTATGACTTCAACGACCATTGGCTGGGAGCTGTATCGCTCGTTTCTGGGGGTGTTGACCGAGGGGTCGTTGTCGGGAGCGGCGCGCGCGCTCGGCATCACGCAGCCCACCGTCGGGCGTCACATTGCGGCGCTGGAGAAGGCGCTTGGCGTGGTGCTGTTCACCCGGTCGCAGGCAGGCCTCCTGCCGACCGAGACGGCTACCTCGTTGCGCGGCCATGCGCAGGCGATGGAAAGCACGGCAGCGGCGCTCGAGCGTGCGGCCGGAAGCCAGGGCGGAGACGGAGTCGCAATCAAAGGGATCGTGCGGGTCAGCTGCAGCGACGTGGTGGGGGTCGAGGTGCTGCCAGGGGTGCTGGCCCGGCTGCGTGAATCACATCCCGACCTGAAGATCGAACTGGTGCTAACAGATCGGGTGCAGGACCTGTTGCTGCGCGAGGCGGACATCGCTGTGCGGATGGCGGCACCTAAACAAGAGCAGTTGGTGGCGCGGCGCATCGGCCGGATCGAGCTCGGCCTGCATGCCCGACGCGACTATCTGGACCGCCACGGTACCCCTCGCAACGTCGGTCAGCTGCACGGTCATTCCTCCATCGGCTACGACCAGATGACGGCCTATCTGCGCCAGGCCGAGAAGTCGCTCAAGGGATTGCGACGTGAGCAATTTTCTTTGCGAAGCGACAGCAACCTTGCCCAGCTGGCGCTGATTCGCGCTGGTGCAGGCATCGGCATGTGCCAGGTGCCGCTGGCCAAGCGAGATCCCGCTTTGGTCCGCGTGATGCCAAAGCTGTTCTCGCTGCCGCTCGAGACCTGGGTGACGATGCATGCAGACTTGCGTGGCAGCCCACGCTGCCGCGTCACCTTCGACGCGCTAGTCGAAGGCATGGTGGCTTACGCAAACGTTTGAACTCCATTGCTGCGGATACCCGTCTGAGCGACTGGTGCTCGCTCGATCGCCGTCGTTAGAAGCCTGCGAGTGCGCCATCGAAGCTGCCTCTTGCTGAGGGCGACGCGACGCAAAATTCGCCGGTCACGCCCAACCCCCGGCATGAATGCCGCGCCGGTTCTGGCATGCCGACCGACGCTTTTTCCAAAACCCGGAAAAACCCTGTTCACGATTCCATGCAAAAGTGCATACAGTTCTTGCATACCAGCGTGTGTGGCATTGCGCTGGCGAGCACAAGGAACGTCACCATGGAAATCAAGAACCCTTCCCCAGGCCTCTACAACGAGGACCTGGCGCCGGCCAAGGAACGCAACTGGGGAGCCTTCAGCATCTTCAATGTGTGGACCTCGGACGTGCACAGTCTCTGGGGCTACTACTTGGCCGCCAGTCTTTTTCTCCTGTGCGGCAGCTTCGTCAACTTCGTCATAGCGATCGGGCTGGGTTCGCTGGTGATCTTCGCTCTCATGAACCTGATCGGCTATGCCGGCGAAAAGACAGGAGTGCCGTACCCGGTGCTGGCACGCGCCTCGTTCGGCGTATGGGGCGCCAACCTGGCGGCCGTCGTGCGCGCGGTAGTGGCGTGTTTTTGGTACGGCGCCCAAACCGCGGCAGCCTCGGGCGCGATGGTCGCACTGCTGATCCGAAGCGACGCCCTGATGGACTTTCACAAGGGCACGCACTTCCTAGGCCATTCAGGGCTGGAGGTGATCTGCTATGTCGTGATCTGGGCTTTGCAACTCCTCATCATCCAGCGGGGAATGGAGACTGTTCGCAAGTTCCAGGACTGGGCCGGGCCGGCCGTGTGGGTTGCCATGCTGATCCTGGCGATCGGCCTGTGCGTGAAAGCGGGCGGCTTCTCTTTCGACCACGGGATTCCGATGGATGTCCTGCTTGCCAAGACCAAGGACGCCGGCGTTGCCGGCGAGCCCGGTTCGTTCTGGGCGTTGACGGCGGTCGCTGCCACGTGGATCACTTACTTCGCAGCGCTCTACCTCAACTTCTGCGACTTTTCCCGCTACGCGAAGAACAAGGATGCGGTGAAGAAGGGCAACATCTGGGGCCTGCCGGTCAACCTCATCGCTTTCTCTCTGGTCGCCGGCGTGACCACCATCGCGGCTTTCAAGGTCTACGGCGAAGTGCTGCTGCACCCCGAGCAAATTTCAGCCAAGTTCGACAGCTGGGTGCTGGCGCTGATCGCAGCCATGACGTTCGCGGTCGCGACGCTCGGCATCAACGTGGTGGCCAACTTCGTATCGGCTGCTTTCGATATTTCCAATGTCTTTCCCAAGCAGATCAACTTCAAGAAGGGCGGCTACATCGCTGCCGCCATCGCGCTCGTGCTGTATCCCTTCGCACCGTGGGAAGGCAATGCAGCGCACTTCGTGAATGCCATCGGCGCCACGATGGGGCCACTGCTCGGCATCATCCTGGTCGACTATTACCTCGTGGCCAAGGGCAACATCAATGTGGCGGCGCTCTATCAGGAGTTCGGCGAATACCGCTACGAGGGGGGGTGGAACGTGAACGCTCTTGTGGCGGTGGCGATCGGTTCGATCTTCTCGACCATCCTGCCCAACTTCACGAATCTGCTGCCGGCCTGGTGGAACACGTACGGCTGGTTCTTCGGGGTGCTCATCGGTGGCGGCACGTATCTGATCATGGCGACACTGCGTCCAAGAGCCGCTGTGGCGACCGTGCTCGTTTAAAGGAAACCGCATGTCCGATTCCTACTTTCCGCGCTGGCGCGAAGTCCAGGCCATCAGCGGCAGCGTCGTCGCGCCCGACGAGCGTCTTCCGTGGCCGCAAACCGCGGCCATGGGCGTGCAGCACGTCATCGCCATGTTCGGCGCCACTGTGTTGGCGCCGATCTTGATGGGCTTCAACCCGAACATCGCGATCCTGATGAGCGGTGTCGGCACGCTGATCTTTTTCTTCGTGACCGGCGGGCGCGTGCCGAGCTACCTGGGCTCGAGCTTCGCCTTCATCGGCGTGGTGATCGCGGCCAGCGGTTACGCAGGCAAGGGCCCGAACGACAACCTCGCCGTCGCGCTCGGAGGCATCGTTGCGTGCGGCGTCGTCTATATCGCTATCGGCGCATTGGTGCAATGGGTCGGCACCGGATGGATCGAGCGCTTCATGCCACCGGTCGTCACGGGCGCCGTGGTCGCCGTCATCGGACTCAACCTGGCCAGCGTGCCGATCAAAAACATGGCGGCGGGCAACTTCGATGCGTGGATGCAGGCCGCCACCTTCCTGTGCGTCGGACTGGTCGCGGTGTTCGGACGCGGCATGCTGCAGCGGCTGTTGATCCTCGCGGGACTGGTGCTCGCCACGCTCGTCTATGCCGCTTTGACCAATGGCCTGGGGCTCGGCAAGCCAGTCGACCTGAGCGGCATCGCCAATGCAGCGTGGTTTGGCCTGCCGGCGTTCACCGCGCCGGTATTCACCGGCAACGCCATGCTGCTGATCGCGCCGGTGGCGATCATCCTCGTCGCCGAAAACCTCGGCCACCTCAAGGCCGTGACCGCGATGACCGGCCGCAATCTCGACCGCTATATGGGCCGCGCTTTCATCGGTGACGGCATCGCGACCGTGGTAAGCGGCTCGGTCGGCGGCACCGGCGTCACGACGTATGCGGAGAACATCGGCGTCATGGCGGCCACGCGCATCTACTCGACGGCAGTGTTCGTGGTGGCCGCGCTGATCGCGCTGCTGCTGGGTTTCTCGCCGAAGTTCGGCGCACTGATCCAGGCGATTCCATTGCCGGTCATGGGCGGGGTGAGCATCGTGGTGTTCGGGTTGATCGCGGTGGCAGGCGCCAAGATCTGGGTCGACAACAAGGTCGACTTTTCGCAGAACCGCAATCTGATCGTCGCGGCCATTACTTTGATCATCGGCACTGGTGATTTCACTTTGAAGTTCGGTCAGTTCGCGCTGGGCGGGATCGGTACGGCGACCTTCGGCGCGATCCTGCTGTATGCATTGCTCGGTCGCGCGCGCAATGCGTGAAGTCGAGCCGCGCCTTGGGACCGCGCCGCAAGTCGTTCTCCGAGCGATTCCGTGAGTTCATCGTCCAGTTGTGGCCGGCCCGCGCACGTGTCGATTCACGTGAATGGCGGCGTGCCGTCCGGCGGGCGGGCATAGGTATTCTGGTCACCGTACTGGTGTCGCACTGGTTGGCCGGTATCGTCATTTCAGGGCGGGCCGTGTCGGTCGGAGCTTTGGTGCAGCCTTGGGCGGTTGTCGGCGGCAACGTGCTTTCGGGCCTGGTGGGTTCGGCATGTAATTTGCTGATTCCGGACCCATGAGAGTCCATGCAAGCACCTCAAGGCGCCCCCGCACCCCTGGGTACCGGCTGTGACAAGTGCGCCGACCACCGAGGTTGGTTACGTCAGCCGGCGCAAGTGGGAATTGCGCTACGGCTCTTATCGCAGCCGCGCTAGCGTGGTTCGTTGAGCGGCTAGCGAGGTTTGGTGACCTGGCTAGCTTAGTTCGTCGACTTCAACATCGACCGCGACCAGGAGCGAGGGTGGCAGCGCGCAGTCACCAGTGGGCGCGCTTGTGCCACCGAGCGCGGTGAGCACGGCCGCGGTTTCGTTGAGTCGGCCGAGAAGCAGAAGCCTGCGCTATTTCCTCGTGCGCGCCGCAGCAGCGCGCGCGCATGCGGGTGCTCGCCGAGCGCCTCGCCCGCTGCCAGGGCGCACGAAGCGGCAGCGATGAGGAAATGCATGCCGATAGGTCATAGATCAGTAGGTGGCTGGCGTCAACTATGTTGGGGCGGGTCTGGATTTGACCCTTTCGCCGGAATTGCGTCGGCGCATTCGCGGGCCTTAAGACATCCCAAGACCGGGATTGCGAGATCCTGGGAAATGTAAGTCCCACGCCGCCGCATAGGCCAAAAACACGCAGGCGCCGACGTCAGTCGCCCATCGAGTCGCAGCCCAACGTGCGCGTCCCTTGCGCCGTTGGGGTACCGCATAGCGCGGCCTTAAACTGAGGCATGCGCGCAAATGCCGAAAGGCTCGATCAACTCAGGCAACTGGCCATTCTCGACAGCAGTCCGGAGAAGATTTACGACGACCTCACCAAGCTGCTCGTGCGCAGCCTCGATGTACCGATTGGCATGGTGAACCTGCTTGACACTGAACGCGACTGGTTCAAGGCATGCGTCGGTCTGCCGATGTCGCAATCGCCCGCGGACGCGTCGTTTTGCGAGGTGTTTTTCAACACGGCAACTGACATTGTCGTAGTGGAAGACACCTCCAAGGATCCGCGCTTTGCGACGCATCCTTTCGTGGCCGGTGCGCCCTTCGTCCGGTTCTACGCAGCGGCGCGCCTGACCGTTGGACAGCAGACGGTCGGCACCCTTTGCGTCTACGACACCAAGCCGCACCAACTGAGTGAAGGCCAGATGCTGGACTTGCAGATCCTGGCCGAAGCAGCGATCCACGTGCTGGAAAGTCGCAAACTGCCTTCGGCGCTGGCAACCGGTGCGCTGCGATCGATTGTTCTGATGGACAGCGATCCGTATTCATCAAGGGCGCTGTCGGAGCTGATCTGTCTGGTCGAGCCAGGCTGCACGATCGATGTTCGCCGCGATTGGCCAAGCGCAATGACGGCGGTGCTATCCACACGTCCGTGGGCGGTTATTGCCGACCTGAAAATGGCCGGGCTGGACAGTTTGGCGCCGGTCGCCAGCATCAGGGCGGTCCTGGGCGACGCAGCGCCCATCATGGTGGCAGTTGCGGCCGACATCTCCAAGCTCGATGCACTCGAGCTTGGCTATGATTTTGTCTTTGGAAAACCTGTCGAAATCGCATCGCTGATGAGCGCGATCGGGCGTTGACGATCAGGCATCGCAGCATCGGTTGGCTATACGCCCCAGGGCAGAGAGCATTGGTGCTTCATTTCCATGCTTGAATCGAACGGCGTTTCCAAGACAGTAGCCCTCCCTTCGATGGATCGATCAGCCGCGCCAGGCCGACTAAGCCTCTGTTCGTATGTGCTACACCGCACACTCCAGTGTTAGTCACGCACGGGACGGACTACATGCGCTAGGCCCCCTCGGCGCACAGGACCGACGAGCGCGCAAGTTACGCTGTCGTGGATGGATTGCCTTCGATGAACCGTGCTACTTTCGTAGTTGAAGACATTCAGGTCATACGTGACGAGCTGATGCCGAGCATGGTGGAACTGGCGAACGCAAGGCTCGTTGGCTTTGCCGACAATGAAGCCGATGCCGTTGCCTGGTTTCACGACCACGCCAACGTATGGGACGACGCGGTTATCGACCTGTTCTACCCACATGGAAAGGGATTTGGCGTCCTGGCAGCACTGATCGGGCGAAGTTTCGACCAGCGCGCCATTGTTTTAACCAACTACTGCACCGATGCGATGCGGGCCAGATGCAGTGCGCTTGGGGGGGATGCCATCTTCGACAAGTCGACTCAACTGGATGAATTTTTCGCCTACCTTCGGCGAACCGTTCGTTAAGAAATTCGGCGGGGCGCCGACGTGCTTTGCGGTCTCTTCTGCGCCCCTCATGCCATGCGGCTTAAAAGTCCCACGTCTGCCTGAGAGATTCGTCCGCCAGTTCTGAGGGCGTGATTCACTCAGACCAGCCGCACCAGCACAGCGCCAGCAGCCACGATGTGCGCCAGCGTAATTACTACAGACATGCCGTGCAGCCACTTGAAGCGCTGGCGCATCCCTTGGTCGGTGGCGGCATTGATGGCCGGCATCAGCAACTGGCGCGAGGGCACTGTCGTGATGGCAATGGCCGCCATCAGCCCGGCAGCCACCGCATCCAGAGGCCACAGCAGGCCCGCGCCGATTGCCGCGGCCGCGATCACGAACAGATAGAACGCTGGAAACGCGCGCCGCAGTGTGGCGCCTGCAACGTCGGGGGGCAAGGCCGTGAACAGGAAGGCCGCGAAGCCGAACGAATACAGGGCCATGCCGCCGAACAGCAAGGCTGTGGTGAGAACCGCCAGCACCTGGATCATGCGGGTTCGGCGCCATGGGCCGCAACAGCCTTACCGCTAGGGGGACGCTGATCAATTGATAGATCCCGGCACGCCTCATGCATGCACCGAGAGCATCAAATTTCGAGGGCAACGGACATGAACCAACGCAGCTTTGCCAGCGCCGAGTACGCATTGAAGAAGAAGCGAACGCGCCGCGAGAAGTTTCTTGCCGAGATGGAGCGTGTCGTGCCTTGGAGCCGCTTGATTGCCGTGATCGAGCCGCTGTATCCGACCAGTGGACGTGTAGGCCGTCAGCCGATCGGAGTCGCCCGGATGCTGCGCATGTACTGCCTGCAGCAGTGGTATGGCCTGGCAGACGAGGCGCTGGAAGATGCCTTGTACGACAGCCAAGCACTGCGCGACTTCGTGGGCATCGACCTGTCGCGCGAATCGGTGCCCGATGCCACCACGTTGCTCAAGTTCAGGCGCTTGCTGCTGGACAACGACCTCACCAAGTCCCTGTTCGACGAGATCAACGCGTACCTTGCCGAGCAGGGCCTTTTGATGCGTGCCGGCACCATCGTGGACGCGACCATCATCGCGGCTCCAAGCTCGACCAAGAACGCAGACCTCACGCGCGACCCGGAGATGCATCAGACCAAGAAGGGCAATCAATGGCACTTCGGGATGAAGGCGCACATCGGGGTCGACGCGCAGTCCGGGCTGGTGCATACATTGGTGGGCACAGCGGCCAACGTGAGTGACCTCAATGTCGCCGATGCGTTGCTGCATGGTGAGGAGCATGCGGCCTTCGGAGACGCTGGCTACCAGGGCGTGCAAGCGAGCTGAAGCGCAAGGACCGACCTGGCACGTGGCCATGCGTCGGGGCAAGCGGCGCAAGTTCAATGAATTCATCGAGCCTCAGTACTTGGCCGAACGTGCGGAGAAGATAAAGGCCAGCATCCGCGCCAAGGTCGAGCATCCGTTCCATGTGATCAAGAACCTGTTTCGACATCGGAAGACGCGTTACAAAGGGCTGGCCAGGAACACGGCACAGCTGTTCAGCTTGTTCGGTCTGGCCAATCCGGTCATCGCCAAGAAGGCGCTCCTGGACTGCCATGCCCAAGGTGCGTCTTGAACGTGGAAGCGACCTCGAAAGAGGTCAAAACGCATGCCGTGAAGGCTCTAATCGTGAAGTCGGACAATCTTTAGGGCGTATCGCGTTGCCATGTCGTCAACTCGCGCTGCGATGCGCAATGTTCAGCGTCTCCTTAGTGTGTTGCATCGACCCGTTGAATCCGCCCGCTGAAGCGGTCGTACTTCATGCGCCGCAAATAGGTCAGCTCGACCTTTATCTTCTCGATGGTGAGCAGCGCGATCTTCATGGCCTCCTGCGAGCGCTGCATGTCGCCGCTGAGCGCGGCGTGATCGGCGAGCATTTCGTCGAACGTCATGCGAGTAACTCTGCCAGCGATGCGGTACCGCGCAGTCATCCCGGCCAACAATGCAAAGCTGAAGATCGCGTTGCAATCCAATGCGGTTTTGATGACAGATGAAGAAGCCGGCACCCGGCCGATGCAGTACGCAAACGAATCGATGAAAGTCAATAGCACCGGCACCAGTGCTTCGGCGCCAGTCGAGGGCGCTCGCATCAGGCGCAGATGGTCTCGGCGCCACTTGAACAGCAAGTTGGCGTTGATGCCGGCGGCCATAGCAATGGTCGAGACGGACGCACCGGGCACAAGGCTCTGCAGGATCAGGTCCGCCTTGAACGACCGTCCGGGGTCAGCGGCGCCTTAATTGAAATTCATCGTGACGTTTACCCGCAGTGATCGCCGCTCGATAGGATGAAAATGAATGTCGTTGACGGAAACTGCTTCGTTGCGCAGACGTGACTCGTAGTAATAGTCGATCGCTGAATCCTGACGGTTCGTCAGATTGAATGCCTCAAGCTCAACCCGTGCTGACTTGTTGATTTTGTAGCCGACGCGGGCGTTCAGCGTCGCTGTGCTCTTGGACCGCACGCTGTTGTCCTCCAGCAAAGGACGAGGACCGAAATAGCGCAGTTGTAGAGCGCCATAGAACGCTCCAACATTGTCGACTGCCAACGCGATCGACGCCACACCTTCGACGGCTCCCGGAATACGATTTCCCACAACGTCGAAATTCTTGAATCGGGCGCGAGCAAGGGCAACATCGGCATCGATGGTCAGCCAGTCGAAGGGCTTGTAGTAGTTGGAAAGCTCGAAGCCCACGCGCCTGCTGGGCCGTCCCGCAAAAGTGGTCCCGGCATCGCCCGCAAAGATAAGTTCAGAGTCGAAGTCAAGGCGGTATACCGATAGGGATGTTTGCAAGCCTTTGACGATCTCGGTTCGCACGCCCAACTCCGCGCCCTTGGAGCGTACGAGCGGAGCAATTCTATCCGCAGCATCGCCCGTTTTTGGATCCACACGGATGGTCGTTCCCCGTGCATCATTGCTATGAAAACCGGTGCCTGCGTTGATGTAGTACTCCGTCTTCGCCCAAGGGCCAAAAATCAGGCCCAGCTTCGGGCTAACAATACTGGCTCGCGCCTTGCCCGAATTCAATGCGTTGTCGCTGTCGACCTTGAATCGGTAGGCATCGGTGCGCAAGCCGGCCACGGTTCGAAACCAATCGCTCCAGTAGGTTGTGTTCTCCGCGAACAAACCCAAACTGCTTTCCGTAATGTGATCCTGGCGGGTTGTAGACAGGCGCTGCCGCTCGACCGTGCTGTAAAGGCCATTGTGTATGTTGTCATTCTCCAATTGAACACCGACTGTTGTCTGGGACGCCTGTCCCCACCCCCCAGTCTGCCAAGTGTGTGCAGCCTTCAGGCCCGTCGTGATACGTCGGTCGGGCTGATTGAACTGATCGCCGTGGACAGGGTCGTCGAGAAAATAGGTGAAGTTGGAAAAGAGATTCAACCGCTGCTGAATGACGTAAGCATTGACCTTGGTCGAACCACTGGCGGTGGTGTTGCGCCACTCGCTTGACAGGCTGTAGCGACTTGAGTTGCCACCGTCGCTGGGGTCGATGGCGTCAAAGCGTGACAACCCCCCACTGTCAACGGCTCGCTTGGGGACCTGGTCAGTCGCGTTCCACTTGGCGGTGTACGCCATACCGGTGATGTTGAAACCGTTGGCCTCGTTTCCCTGGCTGTAGCGAAGTACGCCATTCAGCTTCTTGTAATCGTCAGGGTGAACGAACGGACCGTCGTTGCGAAAAGCTTCCAGCGCATAGAGCAAAGTGCCATCGCCGAACGCGGGCGAGTCAGCCAGAAATAGCCGGCGATAGCCACCTTGACCAAACCCCAAGCTCGCGATGCCGTGGTCAAGCTTGTCTGCGTAGCGTACTGAGACTGCGCCGGCCGAAGAAAAGTCGCCCTCGGACGCGTAATAAGGCCCCTTTTTATAGTCAAGCTGCGTCGCCAGCTCCGGCATCAGGAAATTGAGGTCCGTCCAGCCTTGACCGTGCGAGTGACTGCGTTCATTGACCAGCATCCCGTCTACGGTAGTGCGAAGGTCCGTGCCGTGGTCAAGGTTGAAGCCGCGCAGATAGAACTGATTGGCTTTTCCTTCACCGCTGTGCTGACTCACGATCAGGCCGGGAGTGGCTTCCAGCAGTTCTCCCGGCCGATAGACGGTTCGGGCCGCCAGTTGCTGCTGCGTGACAACGCCGGCGTTGGCCGAGTCGGCAATGCCCAGCTGACTGTTGCGCGAGCTTTCAACGATGGTCGGCGCCAAACTGGTCGGCTCGTTGATTGAAGCCGGTGATTGCGCAAAGGCTCCCCCGGCAAGCGCTGAAGCCAAGAGAAGCGTTATACGAGGGGCGCTGAGGTTTGCGTAAGCGGTCCCACGCACAGCGGGACCCAAGCGGCCCCTGTCTAAATCGAGGGTTTTGAATGAAGAGAGCACGGTTTTCTCCAAAGCCGCGCAACAGTTCGGCGGCTCGATTTTCGGCAAGGGCTTGTTCCGCGTTGTCAAGTGGCAAAGCGGCGGGTCGTCTCAGCGGGACGAGGCGCAAGGAGTGCGCCTCTAGCCCGGCCGAAAGCTAAAGCTTCGGCGCGTGGCAACCTTCACGAAACGCGCGCGCACATGTGCGGGACGCGCTCACACGAAGTAAGGTTCAGGGTGCACTGCACTGCACTGCACTGCACTGCGACGGGCATTCATCAGCGCTATGGCACCGCGCCGCACAGCGCGGCGTGCGGGAAACTGCTCAGGCCACGCTCATCGGCGGACGGTCGAGTCGCCGGAGGTTGGCACTGGAGAAAGCTTCGTCGGTAAACGCCCGCCAGCTACTGTTGCGCAATTCCTGAGTTGAAATCCTTAGCGCAACATTTTCAGAAACGACAAACAACAAACCTGCTCCGGCTTGCAGGTTTTCTGAAGATGTTCCGTCCCCGTCCGTCGGTGTCTCTAGATTCACCACGCTTTCATCGTCGGAATCGTGATGGTGACGCAGTCCACTTTCATGATGATGCGGGTAATTCGCCGTTTTCACATGGTCGAATTCGGTTCGGCGGAAATCTCTCCAGTCACTCATCGACGCTTGGGACAGTGCGGTGGGCTCAAACGTTCGGTGCACATGCTTGGCGCCAAGGAGACCGACGATCGCCACGGAAACCGACTGGAGCGGTAAAGCGACGACCAAGCAGGCCGTCGTCAGCCATAGCGCGATGAGTCGGTGGATCCGCTGCATCAGTCGCTCGAAGGCAGCGGCTCAATACTGCGATTCGCAAGGTTGTACATAACGTTGGCGCGCTTTTACAGATCAGGCGTGTTCGTGGACATGTGCAATGTACGAACGAAAACGCGTGCTGGATGTAGGCTTGGGACTTAAACGGACCTATTTGGGTGAAGCGAACCGGCGCTTCTGGAAATCGACTATTTTTTACACCACCATCTCGGGCCGCCAAGTGCGTGCGGGCATGCGCCAGTCAATGCCTTCGAGCAGCATCGACAGCTGCGCTGGCGTGAGCCACACGCTGCCCGAGGTGGCTTGCGGCCACACGAAGCGACCGTTCTCCAATCGCTTGGCCAACAGCAGCAATTCCTGGCCATCGGACCACAACACCTTGATGATGTCGCCGCGACGCCCGCGGAAGACGAACACATGGCCCGAATGCGGATTGGCCGCCAGTGCGGTTTGCACCTGCGCGGCAAGCCCGTCGAAGCCCTTTCTCAAGTCGGTGTGGCAGGCGGCAATCCAAACGCGTGTTCCCGAGGGCAGGCCGATCACCGCCATGGCCGTCGCAGCCACCGAGGTGCCCGGTATCAAGCATTGGCGCACCAGTTCGGCCTTGAAGTCCGCGGCATAGACGCGCTTGCCATCGCTGCGCACACGCAAGACGCCCGGTTGCAGTTCGACGGGCTGTGTTCTGTCGACTCTCTCCGGTGCACTATGGCTGCGTCGACTCACTCAACTGGGTGGACGCAAGCGTGCCCTGCTTACCGTCTAAACGCGACATGGTGACGCATTGACTCATCCGATCTGCTACCGGGTGAGCTGACGAGCCACAAGGGCAGTCATACTTTTACCATCGTGGTTTGAACGAATTCACTTTTCTCGACGGGCCCGGGGCAGGGCGGCGCCGCACCCCCACCGGGGGTGAGGCGGAATTCTTGGACTACCCGAAAGTAGTTCATGTATTCCTACGAAGATCGAAACCGAGCAGTCGAGCTGTTAATCAAACTCGGCAAACGAGTCGCCGAGACCATTCACAAGCCGGGTTACCCGACAGAGAATGCTCTCAAGAGCTGGCGCCCGGCGTATGAGCAGGGCTCGGACCTACCGCGCGGCCTATGCGCGCGCCAAGCCCAAATACTCAGCTGCGCAGCAGACGCTGGTCATTGAGCACTAACCAGTGCACGGGCGCTGCATTGCGGCAACCACCAAGACGCTTTGACCCTGCCTCGATTCCACGTACATCAAGAAGTTGGAAACTTCGGATGTATGGTGAATCGAAATGCGAGATAGCAAACTGCCGAAGCGGTAGTACACGGAAGAATTCAAGGTCGAGGCTGTCAGGCTGTCGGAATCGGTCGGAGGCCACCAAGCGGCACGCCGACTGGGCGTGCCCGGCCGACCAGTGGGCGGCCATTGCCGGGTTTCGGATAGTGCGGCTCGATCACGCCGCATAGAGCCTTCCAAGGAGCGAAGCGCTCCATCGTGGCCAGGAAAGCGTCGCGGCGCGTAGGCCTTCTGAACTGTTGGTGCTACGCATTCTGGTCACCGGCCATGGCGAGAGTCTGTTGCTTCATGCAATGCGTGATGCAGGCAGCGTGCCATCTTCGGACTTGATCCGATGGTATGGGCGCCTCCCTCCTACCGCTGGTGCTGCTTGCACCGCGCCGCGGGAAGTGCCAGATTGACGATCCCACCGTCAACATCCAAATGGAGACCATCATGGAACGTACCGTCATTG
>NZ_JASJXG010000074.1:0-17337 GCF_035018765.1 Variovorax sp. RTB1 | reverse complement strand
TCAGGGCCAGCAGGCATGTCGGCTTGCACAACAGGCCGGATATAAGACTGCAGCCCTGCCTCCTGAATCTTCACACACACGAGTTCTTGCAATCCGGGAGGCGCCCATATAAGCGTCTCCCTAGTGTCATGCCAAGCGCCAATCCCATATAGCGTTGATACAACCGAAATGAAGGGGGAAAGACCCTCCAATTGAATCGTTGAATCACCAAAACTCGACGGTAGTATTCGCTACCCTCAATCGTTGTGGACCTAAGTAATGGACAAAGACCTTGCGCTCAAGCAGTTGCGTGCAGAAATAGAAGCCCTGGAGGCCACGCTCGAAGACAAGAAGAAGCAAGCAACTGCCATTGTCGGTGAGCGCCGCGAATTGGTGGTTTCAGAGGTGCGTGAGGCCATCAAAGCTTATCGGATCGCTGTCAGGGAACTCGGGCTCGTCAAGGATGCCAAGCGAGGTCGACCGGCCACTCTGCCGACGAAAGTCGCGATGGCCACAAAGTACCGGGGACCGCATGGCGAACTGTGGAGCGGAGGCCGTGGGAGAAAGCCACAGTGGGTCGCGGCGGTTCTCGCAATAGGAAAGTCGATGGAGGACTTCCTGATTTAACTTTTTGCATGCAAAAAGTCAAAAGGGTGCGCAGTCTCCCTTTTTTCTTTTGACGATCATGCTGTGTTCTTAAGAGCTTTGTAGTTCTTATTCCCGCATACTCCCGGACGAGGTCGCCAGCGTCAGCAGACACTGCCTATAGGCCAGATCCTGGGAGGGAAACAATGAGAAGACAACGAATTTGCATTTCCAAGCAATTGCTTAGGAGATATGGTCAAGTGACGACGATCTCCATCGTCATGGCCCTTGGCGCCTGCGCGTCGGGCCCGTCAATTCAATATCCGAGCGGTACTGCTGCACAAGCGGCGGTGAATTCAGATCGGACAAGTTCGGGGCAAGTGTCACTCGACCCTGCCATGGCGGCAGCGTCCCCCGTTGACGCACGACCCGCGAACACCGAACAGGCTGTCGGTGCTCCGCATGTCATTGCAATGACCTATGTCGTCAACGATTCCGAGAAGAGCGTACTTACCGTCCTGCGGCGCTGGGCGCGCGCTGACAAGATGGACTTCACTTGGAACGTGAATGTCGACTACTCGATCACGCCCAAAATGCGTTCGATCCAGGCGGCGACGTTCCCTGATGCTGTCGACGCGATGCGCGACGCGCTCGCCGGCGTTGACATCCCCCTGAAGGTCGCACTGAGTGCGGACGGCTTGTATGTCTCCTTGGTGAAATCGTCCGCGTCTTCGGCGCGATCAGTCGGGAAGGCTCAGGCCATCTACTTGGCCGGGCCTGCCTACGCGGACAACAGTGTGGCACCGACGACACGAACCATGGTCAGCTCAGAGGTGACAGCGGGCTGTACGAACGACACTGCCAATACTGACGAATCACGTTGCACTCCCGAATCCGCGAGGTCTGCGAGGGGAGATGAAACCTTGGTCCGGTGGCGCGCAAAGCAAGCTGAGGCCAATGCTTCGCCGGTCCCGAGAGTCCGTCGACATCGACTGGCGCCAGCGCCCGCCTGAATGCGGAAGATCAGGGATGGAGGAACGCTCGAGCTTTGGCTCGACTGCTCGCTTGAAATGAAACGTACCGCTTAAAGAGTTCCGAACAGAACGTCGTGCAGAGCGCGCGTATCGGCCGAGTCTCCTATGCCGTTCTTGCCGAATACGAGCAGTCGCCATACCGACTCGTTCCTGCGCATGATCGAAGCCTTGATGTCGAGCGGCTTCTCGCCCTTCAACAAGCCGCGAGCTTCAAGCGTTGGATGCCCATTGAATTCAGCGGGGACGCCCACCGTCCCGATGTCCATGGATTCCTGTACGTTGTGCGACCAGGCCACAAGGTAGTCGTCGAGCGAATATTGCTGCGGCACGGCATCCGAAGCGAACAACACTTCAACGCGCGTCCTGCGATTGACGAACCAGTAAAGATTCGGCGCCAGTTCCTTGGATTTCTGAAGGGCAGAGATGCCCCAGCCTGCAGGCAACGAGACCTTCACACCCGTGGTCGGATTGGTCCAGGCGACCGGCGTCCGCATTGCGCGATCTTCTTCGTTTCCGAATCCGATCAGTGCGACCATTCCGATGGCAATAGCAGCGGTTACCAACATGGCATTTGCTTTTCGCATCAGCCCGATCGGACGCGCATTGACGTTAAATCGGCCGACATCGTAACTCGCGTTGTTCCCGGCTTTGACGCGGGTGTGCTGGTGATTCAAGGTGATCAGCCCAATCAACGGTATCCCAAGAGCCAGACCGGCCCACCAGAGCCCCGCCTGGCGGCGAAGGTATTGAGCGAATGTCGGGCGGCCGCCAGCGATGGTGATGACTTTAAGTCCGAGCAGCCATTTTCCGAAGGAGCCTCCGGTCCAACCGAATATGACTGCCTCGACCAGAAGTGAGAAGGGAATGACCAGGAGTCCAAGAAGTTGGTCCATGCCGGGTGTGCTGATCGCGGCGCCGAATCCCGGCAGAAAGTAGCTGGCAAGACCAAGGCCAGGCACCGCAACGACCAGCACATAGAAGTAGACATCGATAAGCTTTGCCAGGAGTCGCCGCCACGGGCCCGCCAACGGCAACGAAAGCAATTCATCGCGTCGCTCAGCAAGCGCCCCTAATGTCGATACAGGAAGCGGCGGCATCGCACCAAAGGGCAAGAGTTCCGGATCTTTATGCATGACAGCTCCTCGGTGTTCTGGACGACAGAGCTTCGGAGGCGCACGCGTCAGCGCGGCGCCAGCAGCAAAAAGTCGAGACCCTGCGCCCGGACAGTTTGCATGTCGAACTTGGACAGACTGGCCTGGCCCAAAAGCGAAATGCATTCCGCGCAGGTGATGGCGGGCACGTTCTTCAGCTCGAACGGCCCCACCTTTATCGCCGCGACCACAATCGATTTGGCGAAGATCCTGCGTCCATCGGCCGTCGTCATGCGCACCGCCGGGTCGAGCACCTTGTATTCGGCCTTCGAGTCACGCAGCACCCGCTCGCTCAGGCTGGTGACGCTGGCTCCGGTATCGACCATGAAGGGTCTTGGCCGGTCAAGAGCAATCGAGACAGGTGCAAAGTAATGACCGCCGAAAACAGGAAGGCGAATCGCATTTCGCTCGACTGACTTGTCACCTGCCGTCTGGCCGATGGACGTCTCGATGGAGATGCGTTGCGCGACGAAATACGCCTGCAGACCGCGAGCCTCGAGTTGATTGTCGTAGCCCTGTAAAAGCGACAGCGCTTCATAAGGCCGCTGCGAGCGGACCAGCAAGCTTGCGAGTTTGCGGCGGACGTCGACCAGCGTCGGCACCACGGAGAGTGCCTTGTACGACCATTCGATGGCCTGCGGCAGCTCGCCGCGCTTCTCGTAACTGTCGGCCATGTAGGCGAACAGATCGTAGGTTCCTGCACCGAGCTCGAGCGCACGCCTGAACTGCACAATTGCCTCATCGTGCCGTCCACGTCGATTCAGCAGGACACCGAGTTGCCCCGCAGCCGCAGCGTCGGCCGGCCTCAGCCGGATGAAGTCACGAAGATTTTCTTCCTGGCATTTGACGTCACCGATGCGCATGCATCTGATCGCCTGCGCTGAAAATTCCTCTGCGGTCAGATTGGAGTAGTTGAGCCAACGTTGTGCATAGCCACGCTCCAAGAGCGTGTTGAAGCTCGACGTGACTAAAAGCACAGCGGCACATCCGACAAACACCTTGAGGGTCTTCGAGCGACTGGGACCCTCACCCCAGAGCGAAGCGATCCCGACGCCCACAGCGGGTATCAGCAATGCCCCGAACGCCACGCCGGCGGCGTAGGCCATGCTAGCCTTTTCTGGCAAATGGAATTCGATTGCAAACCACGCCAAGGCTACTGCGAGGATGAATGCCGTGATCCACCAAATCAAAGATGTCGGCTTTTCTCCCTGGCGAACGCTTTGCAAGAAGCCCACATCTGCATCCGCCTGGCGCGCCGGTTGCCCTGGTCCCGTAAGTTCAGGCACCTCGCGGACAGGCTTCCACGTCAGCCGGCCCTCCCGCCAAACCAGCGTGTTCGAATCGATGTTGCCTGCTCGAAGTAGTTCGTCGATCTGCTTGGATGAGCATGGGCCGTTGCGGATCTCCCCGTGCGCATACCACCAGCCTTCGGTGACTACGCGCGGCTCGTCTCGGGTATCGACCTGAGTTGGAGCACTCGCCGGTGGTGCGTCCAGAAGGATGGGTTCGTGACGCCCCTGAAAGGCGTTCATTGACGAGTCGTCCGGTCACTCAGAGAACGATAGACTTTGCCTGCCAAGCAGTGGCCTTGGAAATCAATCCCTATGCCGAAGTCTTGTTCTCGCAATCTCCAACTGCTCATCCCGCTCGCTCCATTTGTGCCAGGCATTCTCACAAATGCCGACCGAGATATCGCGTTGAATAATCGGCATTTCTGATTTATTCGATCAGTTTGGTGCAGTAGTTCCGCGGCAGCGCAAAAGTGAGTCGACCGAGCTGTCTACACTTTTCGACCTGCAAAAACGACAGAGGCTCCTGAGCAGTGGCAGGTCGGGGATTATTTTCGGAGCGGCAATTTCACCATCGCCTGCGGGCACCGAACGCTTTTGGATGCGCCCACCGTTGAATCCGGAGCGGAGATCGAATGAGTTGGCGATATCGGGCTTGACTCGCACCTACCGGACCGACGGCCAGCGCCTTATATCCTGTATATAAACGGTTCCGTGGAGGAAGAATCTTCCACCAGGTCTATGCGAACTGCAAGCCCTTGCCGACATTCGATGGCCATCACTGTGCCGCAGTAGTGCCCGTCTCTTTGACGATTTGCTGGTACTTTGCCATTTCCGCATCGATGAATTTCCGCAGTGCCGCACCCTCCAGTGGAGTCGGTGTGAGGCCCTGTGCCTCCAGGCTTGACTTCATCGCTGGTTCAGCCAATGCGCTGAGGACATCCTTGGCCAGTGACTGAGTGAGATCGCGGGGCATCGACTTCGGGCCGAAAACACCAAACCAGTTGGTGAGCTGAAGCCCGGGCATGCCAAGCTCCGTCGTCGTCGGGACTTCGGGAAGCAATTTTTCTCGCGCTTCGCCCGCCACGGCGAGTGCTTTCAAGTTTCCGGCGCGGATCTGTTGCAAGAGCGGCGGGGTGGTTGCCCAGAAGAGGTCGATCTGTCCGCCGACCAAATCGGCGACTGCGAGTCCTGTGCCGCGATACGGCACGTGCGTGAGCTGCAGTCCCGTCTCCTTGGCAAGCATTGCTCCCGCAATGTGCTGCTGCCCGCCTGTACCCGGAGATCCATAAGAGATGAGCTGGCCGCGGCCCTTCAAAGCCAGCAGTTCCTTCATGCTGGAAACGTGAATCTTGGGGCCGGCGGCGAGCACGAGCGGCGCCGACGCCACCAGGGCAATCGGTGTCAGATCGGTCAATGGGTCGTAGCGCATTTCCTTGAACACGAGCTTGTTCATGGACACCTCGGGCGTGTAGCCGAGCAACAGCGTGTAGCCGTCCGGCTTTGCACGTGCCACCTGCTCCGCGCCGATCATGCCGCTCGCTCCTGCATGATTGTCGACAACGACTGGCTGCCCCCACTTGGCACTGAGGTTGACGCCCAGCAGACGCGCAATGATGTCGGTCGAACCGCCCGGCGCGTAAGCGACTACAAGATGCACTGGCTTGTCCGGAAACGCGGCATAGCTCGACAGGGACAACGTCGCAGCGAGCAGACAACAACCAAAAGACTTGATGGACATGGCGGTTCCAGGAGTGACAGAAATCAGGATGTGCGAATCAGCAGAACCTGCAGTTGCGGTCGCGGCTTCGCCATCAATCGCGTGTGAAAGTCAGCAATGGCGTTGGCCGTCAGGCATGTGCAGCATTCGACGAGGTCATAGAGTTCCGAGTGCGCCGTACGCTCGAGGTAGCTCTCCACCGTTTCTGCGGTTTCGCAGAGCAGCACGAAGTTCGCTGCTCCGGCGCTGAAGGAAATGGAACCCGCACGCGTCGTGCCGAACCCGTGCATCGGCAAGACCTCGAAGTCCGAGAACAAGGCGCTCATCATCGTGAACGCCTGCGCGGCAGGACGAGGATTGAAGCGACGGTCGATAAAGGCATTGCGCGGGAAGTAACCGCGATCCACGTCCATGAAGGTATCGAAGACGAAGGCAATGCCGTCGGACGCTTTGGACAGCGCCATCGACTGGACCACCTTCGCCGCGTTGGCCCGGTCGTCGATGCGCGCTACCGCCAGGCTTTTGTCTGCCAGCTTCAATGAGGCGAGGATCAGACAACCGGTGCGCTGTCGAAAAGCCGTGAGCTGCGGCATGCAGGATGCGAGGTCCTGGTCGGCCTCGATGCGCACTGTGATCCCGTCGAATTCGCCGGCTTTTCTGCCATCGGTGAGGAATTCAGCAGAACCTTCCAGTTCGTCGAGGGCGAATCCGGCCTTGACGAAATGGCTAAAGTGCTTTCCGTCGTAGTTCGACCCGTCGTAGGTCAGGATCTTCGAAAGGTAAAGGGAGTGCCCGGTATGCCGTCGATACGACTTCCAGGCCTCTTTCTGCCGCGCGAAGTTCGAGAGCGTGATGTTGATCTCCAAGGCATACACGCCACAGTCCTGCATGCCGCTGTCCACAGTGGTCTCTTCTTGCGGCAGCTTCAGCGTAGTGACGATGTAGCGATGACCGAGGCGGGCCATCAGCCGCATGCGCTCGCGTGATTCGTGCTCCGCCAGGTCAATGTCGGGCACCTTGGAAAGGCGCGCGCCCATTTCCCAGAGCGCCATGAGGGGGTAGTCGTTCCGAGCCCACTTGCGCCCGAACTCCTGCACCCCGCCCGTTGCGGTGATCTGCATGCTCTCCGCCCATGGGTGCCGCAACTCGACACCGACCCGATCAAACGTCGACGTCTTAGGGTGCGAAAGGTAGCGGGTCGGTATGGCCGCCTGTTGCTGTCCCTGCGCTGTCTGTCTTCCCATCGTGCGAACGGCGTAGGCGACGTGTCCCGATTCGTAGACATCGACGACGAAGTAGCCGAACTTCTCGACATCGCCCCGACCGAACTCGTACCCAGCGGACACCTTGTAGAACTCGGTGAAGTCGTGCCGCAAGAAGGCGGTCGACGGCAGCATGTAGAACTCCGCCTGATTCGTGCGGTCGTACCAGAAGTTGTGGACATGCCCGGCGAACACTCCCTCCACGGCAGGCCTCTTCATCTGTCCGACGAGCCAGCTGCGTGCCGGTTCGTCGATGTTGTCGTAGTTGCCTCGCTCGTCCTCCTTGTAGATGAATGGCGGGTAATGCATGAACAGAAAAATTCGCTTGCCGCCGGCGCGATCCATTTCCGCCTCGAACCACTGACGCTGCACGGCTTCTTCCGCCAGCCCTGAGTTGAGTAGCAGCGAATTGAGAAAGATGAACCTGAGCTCCCCGCGATCGAACGCGTGGTAGTCGGCTCCAAAGGCCTCGCGGTAGATGTCGATGTACGCCGCGCAGACCTGATCGGCAGGCATCCAGTCGATTCGCTTGTCGCCCACATCGTGATTGCCGGGGACCAGGTGCAGCGGTATGGCCAGCGCACTGGTGATGTCCTTGAACTGGGCAACGGCATCGGCAAAGGTCGGCAGCGAAGGCACCGGGTGAACGATGTCCCCGAGGTGGACGACGAAGGCGGGAGCCGGTGTCATCGCGGCGATGTCCTGAAACACGTGTCGGGCGCGTTCGTTGGCCAGTTGATTGGTGTGAAAGGGCGAACTCGACACGTCGCCGCTCTCGTTCACGTGCGTATCTGCAACCACGACGAAGGTAAAGAGGAGCGGCCCCTGGCGGGAGGAAGACGGACGCTTAAACATATTTCTGACCGTAGTTCAATATAATGGAATGCACATCAATATAGTGGTCTCTAGTTTCATCGTCTCTACCTAGAATGTCAACATGACAACGGTGAAAAAGACTGAATCGGCACCGCGCGGTGCCGAATTCCTGACGCAGGCCGAGTTGGACGCACACCCGCAATTTGCCTCGACCCTCGCATCCGGGCTGGCGGTGCTGGGATGTTTCGGCAGCGGGGCGCTGACGTTGGGCAACAAGGACATCGCGGAGCGCCTCGGCCTGAGCAAGCCGACGGTGTCGCGCCTCATGTTCACCCTCATGGGGCTCGGGTACCTGAGGCGGGATCGACAAACGGGGAAATATTCGCTCGGAGCGTCGGTTCTCTCACTGGGATACCCGTTGCTCTCCCAGCTGACGATCCGACGCATAGCCGCGCCGGAAATGCTGGAACTGGCTCGACATGCGCGTGGGCCTGTGTCGGTGGGCACGCGGGACCGCTTTCAGGTCGTTTATGTGGAGACGGTTCAGGCGCTCGAGACGAATGCGACCTTGCCGGACATTGGCTCGACTCGACCGTTTCTTCAGACGGCGATCGGGCGCGCCCTGCTGTCCGCGATAGATCCCACCGAGCGCTCCCTGATCCTCGAGAGACTGAAAGCCACCGATCCCGAGGGATGGAGTAGGTTCTCCGACGGAATGCAGCAGGCCCAAGAGCAGATTGCCGAGCGTGACTTTTGCGTCGTCACGGGGGACTGGCGTCCCAACTTGTCGGCGGTCGCCGTGCCCATGCGAGCCCCGTTCAACGGAATGCCGCTGGCCTTCAATCTCACGGTGCCGTCCTATTCAACCGACCAAAATCAACTCGAAAAAAGCTTGGGGCCACGCCTCGTCAGTCTGGTGCGGAGCATCGAGTACAAGCTCGGACTTCTGTGACGACAGAAGAGCGCCTTGCCCGCCCCGTACAAATTGAGATCGCCCAAAGAAAAACGGCCTTCCGAAGAAGGCCGCTGAAGTCCGGATAAGGGAGAAGCGGCCATGCAGGCATGACGCTATTTTGATTAATCTGGCATCTCCATCTTATCCATCGACAACGCGCACTCCGAGGTCGTCGAGTGTGATTCTTCACGGAACAAGCGTCCGTGTGCGCGACGACGCAGCCAAGCCCAGACACTGCGGAGCAATGTGCGTCATCGCGCGATTGTTGTTGATCCATATCGAATCGCGCCGGTTCTCGGCCCTATGATGCCGGCACACGCCCAGGGGAAAAGGGAGGGCGAAAAACAATAGTCAGGGAAAAGAATGCGTGCAATATCGATCGCAAGAATAGCCATCGCGTGTCTTGTCGCCGCACTCACTTCGGGATGCGCCACGGTCTACCAGCCACGTGGCCTTTCAGGGGGCTATACAGACACGAGGATCAGCGACACCAACTACGTGGTCGAGTTCAGGGGGAACGGCAAGACGTCGAGCGACACCGTCTGGAACTTCTGGCTCTATCGATGCGCTGAACTCACTCAGCAAAAGGGTTTCGATCACTTCGCCTTGGTGCCCAAGAGCATCGTCTTCATCGAGAACGATGTCCGGCTCGCAGTCGAGCCATCGAGCATCTCTCCTCGTGCCCAAAGCGATGAGTCTCTGCGAGACGAGGCATCGCAATCGTTGACCCTCATCAAGGGGGGCGGCGGCGGTGCAAAAGGCGGGGGCGTCGTGTATGTGCCTGGCTATGGCGGCGGCACCATCACCACGTGGCGCAGCAGTGCCGAGATACACATGTACCGTCAGGGGTCTGCAAACGAACCTCTTGTCGGCATGAATGCCAGTGCAGTATTGCTTGCCCTCAAGCCTTTCGTGGCGAGTCAGGGCCGCAGCATTACACCATCACGCCATGACCTCATTGCAGCCGCACTGACCCTGTCTGTGCCAGCAGGTCAGATTGGTCCGGCGCTTCTTCCGGGACGGCTCGGCGAGAGCGACCCGACGCCCATGCAGGACCTTGAAGGGCTCTTGCAGCAATGACCGGCCTCCGAAACACGTTCTCCAATCTCGGGTTGGTATTCTCGACTGCATTCCTGTCGATTGCCATGTCACCGCTCAGCGCACTTGCAATGACAGCGGAAGATATTTTTCGGGATGCATCTCCGGCCGTCTGGATGGTTCGCACGGTCGACACGCTCGGACGCACGGTGGCTACGGGAAGTGCCGTCGTGGTCGGCCCTGAGCGCCTCATTACCAACTGCCACGTGCTTGCCAAGGGGTTCAAGGTAACCGTGCGCCACGAGGGCCTGAGCGGTTCAGAACAAGGCGCGCAAACTTTGCCTGCGGTGTTGGAGTACCCCGACGCAGAACGCGATCTTTGCCAGCTTCGAGTGGCAACGCTCACGACTGCACCGGTGGTGATCGCGCCGTCAGGAGTTCTGGCCGTTGGACAAAAGGTTTATGCCATCGGCGCGCCGCATGGACTCGAATTGACGCTCAGTGATGGGCTGGTGTCGGCACTGCGACGCGACACGAACGGAGCAATGAACTACATCCAGACCAGCGCACCGGTGTCGCCGGGTTCAAGCGGCGGCGGGCTGTTCGATGATCAAGGAAGATTGATCGGCATTACAACGGCCATGTTCATGGGCTCTGCCCAAAATCTGAACTTTGCGCGCCCAGCCCAGTGGATCAGTGAGGTCGCCGAGCGTGGACGATCGGCGCTTGCGGCGCGCGCTGTCGCAAAAGCTGGTGCCACGTCGCCTGCGGTGGAGATTTTCTCTTCCCCTTCAGAGCCATTGCGACTTGGGGTGCCGTCACTGCATTCCGGCCAATCGATAGCGGAGGGAGGTTCATCGGTATCTCGGCAAACTGGCCAAGACACTTATGGGGCCGAGCGATACGCCAGGACGCAACTTTGCACAGACCAGCCACGCGCCTTTCTGATCGACAAAGGCCCTGGTTTCGAGACCTATTCCGTGCCGTGCTCACGCGGCGAGAAGTTGCTCGTTCGCTGCGAGTTCGGCAATTGCCGAACGCTGCGTTAGCAGCGACGAAGATAGATTGAACGAACGGTCGCCTAACGGCTACAACGACCAAACGCATCACTGCCGTGCGTAAGCTCGGGCCGGGTCAGAGTTCGAATGTCGGCGTCGAACTATCGGCGTCAAGGCTTGGGCTTGGAGATGAGGGCCGTCAGGGCGGCGACGCTTGCAGCCGCTGCTCTTGCTGCCGCTGCTCTTGCTGCCGCGTCTGCCGCAGCAGCCGCCAACGTCAACGCTTCGTTCGAGGGTGCGACGGGCGAGGCGGGCGAGGCGGACGAGGCGGACGAGGCGGACGGACCCGCCGGGGTGGACGGAAGCCTTGCATTGGCCAGCACCCGCAACTGCAACAGCACGTCGGCGAACAGCAGCAAGGCATAGATCACAGCCAACGCTAGCAGTGCAAGATCCCAGCGCGGCGGGGGCAGCCAATCCGACCAGAACCAGACAGGGCCCCATCGCTGGTCCCTGACGGGCCTGTACAAAACCCACAACGCCGCCATCTGAACAGCGTTGATGAGCAGCATGATCCGGTTGCCGAAGAAGGTTGAAGTCGGGCTTCGGTGTCCAGCAGTTGTTTCAGCCCAAATCCAAGCAGGACCGCAAAGAAAGCTGCGATCACTCTGACGCCGGATTCGGAGCGCTTCATGACTAGGGAGGCGCCCATATAAGCGCCTCCCTACAAGCTCAATTGTCCGCGCCGACGCGGATTTGAGCCAGGCGCCGATTTTTGAATGAGCCAGGAAAGTTGGTGCGAGAACCAAGCCTAGCGCCAATTCCAGTGCCAAGAAAGGGGCTCACTTCGGCGCCGGAAGGTGGCCCAATTAGGCGTCGGCGGCAACAGGTGGAGGACTTCGCGCGGCACTCCGGCGCCTCGATGCTGCCGGCGCCGCGGCGTCATCCGTAAGATAAGGCTACGGTCGAGTCACCGGTTCAGGTGGTCGAGCGCTCGATCCTGAGATCCTGATGCGTTTTCCGATTCAGATTCACCCGGGCGTTCAGCCTACCCCGCTGTTTTTTCAAGCAGTGGGGTACGAGGAGTGATCACCATGGCCATGATTGGCAAGGTCCTGAGATGCACTACCGCGACAAGAAATCGGTCCGCGAGATCGTTGGAGCAACGAGCCTGGTGCTCACACGGCACTTCCGCGCCGTGCCATCCTTATCAGCGCCAGACATCCCAGTGCGACCAACAGCAAACCGTAGCCCACCGAAGCGGCCTGCAGTCCGATCACGCCGGCCAGCAGGCCGGCCGCGATGGCGGGCAGGCTGAACGCCAGATAGCTCAACACGAAAAACGTCGACATGAGTCCCGCGCGTTCGTGCGCCTTGGCCAACGGCACCAGAGTGCGCATCGTCGCGTTGAAGCCCGATCCGAACCCCAAGCCGGCGATGACCGATCCAGCGAAGAACGCGATGGTCGAGTGCACCTGCACGCCTGTCAGCGTCACGCCCACGCCGATGACCAGCGCGACCGCCCCGCCCGCCAGCACCGTTCGCGCCGGGCGCGTGCGCACGGCTAGCACCGCGATCGCGCCGCTCAGCACCAGCGTCGCGACCACCGCGCCGCCGAGTAGCGGCGAGTGGAGCCCCGTGACGATGCGGGCCAGTGACGGACCCAGCGAGGCCTGGAAACCGCCTAGCGCCCAAAGCGCTGTGTTCACGGGCAGCACCTGCCAAAGCGCCGGCCACGCGCGCGCCGGCACTACAAGGTGCGGCTTCATCGAGGCCAGCGCGCCGGGTTGCCGGGCCACCGTTTCGGGCAGCCAGAAGGACGCCAGCGCCTGCACCGCCACGAGAACCAGCAGGATGTCGAACACCAGGCGCGTGGGGGAGGCCGCAAACTCGGCCAACGCACCCGCACCCAGCGCGCCGAGGCCCATGCCGAACAGCGGCGCCACGCTGTTCAGCAACGATCCACGCTCGCGGTGGATGTCCAGCATGCCGGCGCTCAACGCGCTGGTGGCGATGCCCGTGGCCAAGCCCTGTATCGCGCGCGCCGCCAGCAGCCAGCCCACCGACTCGGCATGCCGGAAGACGAGCAGGGACACGAACTCCAGCACCAGCGCGCCAATGATGACTTCACGCCGCCCCCGGTGGTCGGACATCGAACCGAAGAACAGCAGCCCCCCCAGCAGCGCGAACGCGTAGATCGAGAACACAAGGGTCAGCGTCAAGGCGCTGAAGCCCCAGGCCTCGCGGTACAGCGCATAGAGGGGTGATGGCACGGTAGACGCTGCCAGGTACGTGACGAAGATCGAAGCGATCAGCCACAGCGCGCCGGTGCGGCTCAGACGGCCTGCGCCGCTGGCTGCGGTGACGAAAGGGACAGCGGCTCGAGACATGGCAGCTCCTGTACTTGTTAACGCAAAGGATTTGCGTTAGAGCATTGTGCTCGCATGGGAGGACTAACGCAAAACCTTTGCGTTAGCATGGGGGATGGCAACGACGAACACCACGACCCCGCGCCCTGGCGGCCGCAGCGCCCGCGTTCAGGCAGCGGTGCACCAGGCAGCGAGCGACTTGATGGCCTTGCGCGGCCGGGCGGCGCTAACGGTGCCCTTGATCGCCGCGCGCGCCGGCGTCACGCCGTCGACGATCTACCGACGCTGGGGAGAGTTGTCCGACCTTCTGGCCGATGTCGCCGTGGAGCGCATGCGCCCCGACAGCGAACCGGCCGATACCGGCAGCGTCGCGGGTGATTTGATTGCCTGGGCAGAGCAATACAGGGACGAGATGTCGTCGGAGGTCGGGGTCGGCATGATGCTGGACGTGCTGTCATCGCGCAACGGTGTTTCGGTTGAAGGTCGATTGCCGGTCCCTTGCCAATGCGCCGCATTCACCGCATCGCAAATTCGGACCATCGTCGAGCGCGGCGTCGAGCGTGGCGAACCCGTGCCCGTAATCGACACCGTGATGGACACCGTGGTCTCGCCCATCATCTTTCGCTCGCTGTTCGGATCGGCGCCGATCACATCGGCGCACACTCAGACGTTGGTTGCGGCATGCATGAAAACAGCACGGCTGTTGGCGCCGGTTGAACTTTGACCCACCGGGGATACGGATAAAAACTTGGACTGTGTTTTTGCCGTAAGTCCAAGACTCTCTCGGTATTCGATCGGGCTGAGAGAGCCCACGGAGATCTTGATCCGCTTCTCGTTGTACCGGCGGATGTACGAATTTACTTCTTTGATGAATTGCTCGACCGCAGTGGACTTCCAGTCCTGAGGGTAGAACAGTTCCGTCTTGAGGCGGCCGAAGAAGCTCTCGCATGCAGCGTTGTCAGGCGAGCAGCCCTTGCGCGACATCGATCGAACCAAGCTTCGCGTCGCCGATCCTGGAGAGCCAACCGGGCCATCGATAGTGGGCTTCACGATCAGAGTGAACGATGGGTCGGGCATTGCCGTCGGCCACCGTCTCGATCGCTGCATCCAGCATCGTGTTGACGAGCTCGGCAGACGTCCATCAGTGACCTGGTAGGGGAAGCAGTTTCCACGCTCACCGGATTGTTCAGATTTCCCGGGCCAGCTCTGACCATTGAAATATGTAGCATTCGACAATGCGCTTAGATTGAAGGTGGACGACATCATCGGACTCTGACGGCTTGAGTTATTCCGGTCGTCGACAATTGACCCCATATCAGGAGAAGCACTTGTCTGAAGAGTTCGAGATACGTGGGGCACACGAAGACCAGATGGACGCGGCGGCCGAGCGCGAGCCCAGGGGGATGGCGGGACAGTTGGCGGTGACGACGGCCATCCTCGCAACGGTCGGGGCGATGTTCTCGTACATGGCGGGAGCCACTCAGGCCGACGCCGGCATATTCAAGAACGATGCTGCTATCCGGAAGACCGAGGCGTCAAACCAATGGAATTTCTACCAGGCAAAGAGCAACAAGCAGAACCTGAGCGAACTCGGGATGCAGCTTGTCGACGCAGCACGCAAACCGCTCTTCGAGGCCGAGACCAAACGCTACGCTGCTGAGGAGGCCGAGATCAAGCTGGCCGCCGAAAAGCTCGAAAAGGAGTCGACCGAATTCGACGAGATGAGCGAAGCCAAGCTCCACCAGCATCATCGCTGGGCCCAGGCCACCACGGCGCTGCAGATCGCCATCGCTATGGCCGCGATCGCGCTGCTGACCAGGCGACGCTGGCTGGAGAAAGCCGTCTTCGTGATGAGCGGCTTGGGGCTGGTGGTGGGCGCGCTGGCCTACTTTCATCTCTGAAGCGGGTTCGGTCTCTGCCGCAAGACGCGGTCGGGATCATGTTGCGTTAGTGCAGCCGGCTCCGGCAAGATGCTGCGCCGGCAATGGATTACAAAGCCAGCGAGTAGAGCTGTTGGCGCACATGCCGACGATCGCTGCCGTTTTGGCGCCGCTCTTGTCGATCGTGATCTTCTCGGGCACGCCATGCAGGGCGATGGCACGCTCGAAGAAGCTCCTTGTTGCAGCAAGGTCGCAGTGTGCGCGCAGCAGGAAGTCGATCGGGTGGCCGGCACGGTCCGCCGCCCCGGTACAGGTAGTTCCACTCACCGCTGACCTTCGAATCGGTCTCGCCCATTCGCCAACTCGTGCCGACCGAGGGCTTGCGCCTGCGAGACACCGCAGCCAGAACGGCAACATCTTGATCGACCAGCGGTGAATCGTCGCGTGGTCGACCACCACCCCACGTTCGTCCATCATCTGTTCGATCTGTCGCTGGCTAAACGGAGAGGCCCCAACCAGCGGACGCACACCCGCATCACCTCGATCGGTAGTACAGCCGCTTCAAAATCCTGCGAAGCTCAACGTTCATTTCGCTCGACTTTCATCTGCTCGGCGAGGAAGTCGACAAGTGCCCTGACCTTCGGCGACGGATGGCGGGACGAGGGCCAGAAAATGCGGAAGGTGGTCTGGCGAAGCTCGGTGAAAGCGGACAACACGATCTCGAGCCTGCCCGCAGCCAGCGCGTCGCGAACGCAGAACTCGGGAAGGCAGGCAATGCCCAGGCCGTTCTCTGCGAAACATAGCCGTCCCTCCAGGTTGTTGGAGACCATCGACACCGGCAGAGGGACTTGCTCTTCGTCTCCGCTCCAGGCCAGCGGCCAGCGCTCGAGCTTGCCGGTGCTGTTGAAGCAGTGATGCAGGCAGCTGTGCCCTGCAAGATCCGCCGGTCGCTCGGGCCGGCCCCTCAGGGACAGATAGGCCGGCGAAGCCACCAGCAGCAGGGGCCAGCTTCCGAGCGAGCGGACATTGAGCGCGGAACTGTCGGGCTCGCCGGTCCGGAGTACCGCGTCGAACCCCTCCTCGACGACGTTGACCATGCGGTCGCTGAGATCGAGATGGAGGTCGATGGCGGGGTGCGTCCGCATGAACTCGGCGAGCAACGGCAGGAACAGCGTGCCAACCATCGGCAGGCTCACCTTCAGACGGCCCCGCGGCGTTCCCGAGGCCCGCGACAGCTCGTGTTCGGCGCCCTGAACTTCATCCAGCACGCGGCGGCAGCGAGCGAGGAACATTCCGCCCTCTGCAGTCAGCGTGACGCTACGGGTGCTTCGGTGAAGCAGACGCACCTTCAAGCGTTCTTCGAGACGCGCCATCCGCTTGGCGACGGCCGAGGCCGAGACGCCGGTGAGCCTCGCCGTTTCCGCAAAGCTGCGCGTTTCCGCGACCTGCACGAACACGGCGAAATCGTCCAGGCTGTCGAGCATCAACGGCTTCATTGCGGACATTCCAGTCATGAGAGATCGGAAATTTACCCCCCTTTATCCGGAGTGAAGTCTTGCCTATCGTCAAAGCCTTCTCTTTTGGATGGGCGAGATGATGCAGGCAACGTTTCACGGACTTTCGAAGACAGACCGCGTCGCTAACCACCGGGCGGCCCGGGAGGGCGACCATGCGTGACGCCAACCGTTTCCCATGGTCCGGCCTGTTCGCGCTGGCAGCGGCGGGCTTCGTCGCCATCCTGAGCGAGGCGCTGCCAGCGGGCTTGCTCCCGGCCATCGCCACGGATCTGGGCGTCTCTGTCGGTGCCGCCGGACAGTTGGTGACGCTGTACGCGCTGGGCTCGGTGCTCGCCGCCATTCCCCTGGTCAAGGCGACTCAGGCTCGGCGTCGGCGGCCCCTGTTGCTGATGGCCATCGGTGGCTTCTGCGCGGTCAACGTGGTGACTGCGCTGTCGACGTCCTTCGCGTTGACGCTCGTCGCGCGGTTCGGCGCAGGCGTGTTCTCGGGCCTTTTGTGGGCGCTTCTGGCCGGGCATGCCAGCCGGATGGTGTCGCCGGCGTTGCAGGGACGAGCCCTAGCAGTCGCCATGGTAGGAACGCCCTTGGCCTTGTCGATCGGCATTCCGGCGGGCACCCTGCTGGGCGGGCTGGTCGGGTGGCGCTGGTCCTTCGGCGTGATGTCGCTGCTGGCGGCGGCCTTGCTCGCCTGGGTGCGCCTCGGCGTGCCGGACTTTCCGGGCAAGCCGAACGGCACCGCCCAGG